>JADJPZ010000004.1:3935000-4201203 GCA_016713025.1 Saprospiraceae bacterium
CGACTATATTTTATGATGCCATCACCACCAGTGGCGACCCAAATGTTATTTTCTTTGTCTTCTGTCATGCTAAAAACAAAATTTGCAGATTCATTTGATCCACTTTGTATATGAGTAAACTTATTGCCATTAAATTTATTTACTCCACCTCTGTTGGTTCCAAACCAAAATGTACCAGCTTTGTCCTGAAGTATGGAATAGACCTTATCATTTGATAATCCTTTGGTAGCATCATAAATTTGTAAATTTTGGAAATCCGATTTTAGATGACTCATTTTAATGACACCTTTCCCATCAGTAGCTACCCAAACATTTCCTTGTTTATCCAGATCTAAAAAGGTGAGAAGATCAGAAGGAAAACCATTTTTTTCTTCATAGTGCAATATTTTTTCTTTTTCAATTTTAAACAAGCCGTTACCATATGCTGATAACCAATAGTGTCCATCAGAATCTTCCTTTATATTGGCTATAGCCAGTGATGAAATGTTATTATTTTTTGGTAATCTGATATCCATTTTATTGTCAAAATACATAAAACCTTTTCCATCAGATCCTACCCAAATATTGCCTACGGCATCTTCCATTAGTGCGGTTATATTGTCATGAAAAAAACCATTTTTAGTGTTGTATTGATATATGACATCACTTTTTGATTTTTCTATTTTCAACAATCCGGCATCTTGTGTTCCTATCCATATATTTTGGTTGCGATCTTCTAGAATTGAAAGGATATAATCAGAAGGAAACCCATTTTCTGTTGAGAAATTTCTAAAATTTTTACCATCAAAAACACTTAATCCTTTACCATAAGTGCTTATCCACAAACATCCGTCCTTTGCCTGAATCATAGCAAAAATACTATTGCCTGCCAGTCCTTCCTTTTGAGTGAAATGGGTAAAATGATTTGCATCAAATCTCGTAAGTCCGCCTCCATGAGTTCCGAACCACAAATTTCCGGAATTGTCTTCCAGCATACACGGAACGAAACTTTGCTTTAAGCCCTGAAGTTTATCAAAATAGGAGAAACTTTCACTATTTTGAAGTTTTGTGGCCATATCTTTGACAGGAACACACTCCGGCATTTTTAATAAAAAAATTGACGAATCGGATAGCAATTTTATCCTATGTGGTTGTACCTTGAAAGGACTTCCAAATACAAGATCGTTTTTTTTCGGAATTTGTATAGATAAATTATTACTAAAATTGGGTGCTGCCTTCTCTGCTTTAAATTTTACATCAGTCAGCATAACTGGCACTGAATGAAAAGATAAACTATCAAAGCCACTAATTTTTTTAAGTTGTGGATTTAAGATGAACCCACTATCTCCAATCTCATATCCAGAAGACTTCTCATTACATGATTGGAAGTGCAGGCAAATACAAACTACTCCCGCTATACAAATAAGATTTCTAAAAAACATGTACTTATTATTTATGATTAAGAGTTTAAATTTTAATTGCCTAGAAAACTAAGAAAAACTTTAAACATACTCTAATCCCATTGCTAAAATTATGTAAAACCTAATCATCAAAAATGATAATTTATAACGACTTCAACTCTGATTTTCATTTTTAAGCTATCTTTTATATAAAGGTAAAATGAAAAACCAATAAAATGATAAAAATAAGTATTATTTGATTGCTTAATGACTATTCAAAACAATATTTTAATAGAAATAATCTTATCTTTCAATAATATTGGTATACATATTTAATTTGTTACTTTTGTGAAAGTAATCTTTTATGAATGCAAAATTTTTTATACACCTATTCTATTTTTACAGTTAATTTTGCGATATCTTCTTTCCTTTGCTTTTGTGCCCATGCTCAATCCCGGTCTTTTGCAGGATTGCCCATTTTGCCTTCAAATAAAGAAATTGAATACAAGGGTAACTTAAATCGCACAAAAGAATATAAAAGAATACGCTCCATTTATGAAAAACTGGTGGAAGCTAAAGGGGATCGAAGGATGCCAGTACCTCAGTTGAATTTGAGAAATGAAGTTGCATATGTAGCCAGCATGGATTATAGAAATATGGATATTTCGATAGAAAAACAAGCATACGATGTAGCAAATAAATTTGGAGACGAAGGAATAGCTTTTTTGTTAGCACACGAATTGACCCATTACTATGAGAAACATGGCTGGCGGTCTGAATATGCCGATGCTGTATCTGATCTTGAGACAGGTAAAGTATTAAGTACTTTGAATGATAAAATACTCAATGAAGTTCAAGCAGATGTATTAGGAGGTTTTTTAGCTTATTCAGCGGGTTTTGGTATCTTTGATAAAAGCGATTTACTCATCGATAGTTTATATAAGTCATATGGGAGAGAAGATAAGCTAAAGGGATACCCGTCAAAGCAAGATCGTATGAGCTTGGCAAAACGCAATCAAAAGCAGATAGTAAAACTTTCCAACGTTTTTGAAATGGCAAATCTTCTCGCCATCGTAGGAAGATATAAGGAAGCTTATAGTTATTATGGATATCTTCTTAATAAATATCAATCCCAGGAACTTTATAACAACGCTGGTCTTACGTGTATGATGATTGCCAGTTCTATGTTAGATTCTGAAAGTCTTATGTTTGAACTCCCCGGTATTATGGACCTTGAGTTTTCAGGGAACTCCAGATCGGCTTCTACTTTTGACCAAGTCAACTCACTCATTAATGAAGCTTTAATACATTTTGAGACATCTATCATTATGAATAAAAAATACTTACCGTCTTATGTCAACAAAGTTTCAGCTCATATCATCAAGGCAGTAAACAATCCTCAATCGGAAATAGGCAACATAGCTTTAAAAAAAGGAAATCACATTATTGAAATTGAACTTGCTGAATTAAAAATACTTCATCCTGAGTTAGACTTCGGTAAATACGAAGATGAATTATTGATTTTAAAATCTATATTGGCTTATATTGAAAATGATAAATCAACTTCAATAAATCTTATGACCAAAGCAAGCGACATGGGAAATGAAGTAGCTAAAAAGAACCTGGCTATTCTTAAAGGTAGCCCAATGATTCCTGTTTCAGCTGATAAAGGACTTAAGGTGAATTTAGATGGCATGACAGTTGCTGAATATTTGTCTTCTGAATTGGTCAGCAGGGCTAAAATAGATATCGATACCTTAAATACATTTAGAATTGATGATGTGAAAACTGATAACTACAAAGTTTTGACTCATGATTATAAAGGCGATCAACAGAATATCGGTTACAATCTCGGTTTTGTAGTCAGTAAAAAAAGTATGACTACTCCATTCTTAAATAACCTGAAGTTGGGATCTGACAAACAATCATTACTTGACCTTCTGGGTAAGTCCACGCGTTCTCTTTCTCATCTGGGAGGCGAAATATTATATTTCAAAGATATTTGTATTATCATTACCAATAAAGATAATAAAATCGAAAAAGTAATCGATTTTAAAGAAGTTTTAAAACCCTAAAAAATGTTCAAATGAAAGTTTTTAAATTATTTTTCATCGTTTTAATGTTTCCTATTGGACTATTTGCCCAATCTGAGACTATGCCTGTTATTCTTGTATCATCTGACTCAGATGTAATCTATCAGGGTAAATCCAAGGTAAAAGTCATTCCCGGCAGTATCATGAATAAGTCAGGAAGCCTTGTGTTTAATCCTAAAGGAAGGGTAATTGTTTATCACAATTATTATTTTGTTGAAGTTACAGGTGATAAAAGCCCTGTAGTTTTAGACAAGTTATTTGTAGATGATGGATCAAGGGTTTCTAAATCAGAACTGGCTTTTGGAGAAAAAATGAGTGATGCCGTTTATAATGCATCTATCAGTGGTGTTGTAATGAAAAATCAAAATAATTTAGTTTCAGGCTGGGGTGACAAGACAGGAAGCGGCAAAGATGGTTGGGGCGACAAGACAGGAAGCGGCAAAGATGGCTGGGGCGACAAGACAGGAAGCGGCAAAGATGGCTGGGGTGACAAGACAGGAAGCGGCAAAGATGGCTGGGGTGATAAGACCGGAAGTGGCAAAGATGGCTGGGGTGACAAGACAGGAAGTGGAAAAGATGGTTGGGGTGACAAAACCGGAAGCGGAAAAGACGGATGGGGCGACAAGACCGGAAGTGGAAAAGATGGTTGGGGCAAAAAAGACATAATGACCAGATCTTCGTGCCCGGGTGGCAATTATGTGGAGGGATCGAATGATTTAAGTTGGGAGCTGCTCAAAAGTACCAAAACTTATACTTTTGTGATCGAAGATATGGAGCATAACATCGTGTACACAACTCAGGTAAAAGGACAAGAATATGCTTTAGATAGTAAGATAGCTAATCTTAAGGTTGGCACAAAGTATGCTTGGTATGTACATCACCCTACAAAGAAGGAGGTGAGTACACCCGTATTTTTCTCCATCGTATCAAAAGAAATGGAAGATAAGACATTGAAATCAATTCAATCAGCCGACATTTATAAAAAATCAAATGCTGATATCAGATTATTGATGGAAGCTCATCAGATGGAAGAAGAAGGCTTCTTACTTTCTGCTCAGTCTAAATATAAAAAGGCCATGGTGATGTCTCCTAAAAATAGTTTGGCAAAAATGATGTACTCCTTATTTTGCAAGAATATGAATGAAGTTGAAAGTGCAGTAAAGGCGTTGAAGTAAGAGTATATTTATACCTAAAAATCTAAAATGAATTTCCTATTCCAGACCAAAATTACTGCAAAATAAGGCACTACGTTCATTTTTGACTTCGCACCATAGCGATGCTATGATTTGCCGTCAAAAATGCTTATTTTATTGTACTTTTGATCTTCATTAAGGAACTCATTTTAGATATTTAGGTTATATTTATATTGCTTTAAAATCAATGTATTATGAACCTGACTTCAAAATAATCGACTTATTTAGCTCGCCTGCCCGCTTGTTAACATAGTTGTCAGGCAAGCTAAATTCGTTGATTATTTTATTGCCAGAACCATAATCTCTTGATTTACAACTAAGAAAAATTTTAAGCATACTCTAAATCCTAATTATGGCTGCTTTTTTGATGCTGCCATTTTGGTTTCAATATATTGATTCATTTTAGAGTTGATGGTTTGCCAATCTGATGTGGTTCGGTATGGATCAAAATTATCGTCATTTTTATATACAAAACCATAATGGAACCCCATACTTTCAGCATTTTGAAGATGCTCTAAAGCTTCGTCCGGTTTGTTTAATCCGGCATTGGCTCTGGCAAGCATATATTCCAGATTCATATCTGTTTTGTTACTTTCTTTACACTTGTAAATCAATTCAATGGCTTTTTGATAATCACCAAATCGAAGATGTAGCTTGATTATATCATTTTCTATCTCTTTTTTTAGAAATGGATGTGTATTGGCGATCTTTTCATATAATGTTATTGACTTTTCTTTTTCTCCATTTTTCATATAGTATTTTGCCAAAATGATGGCATCTTCATATTTAAGACTATTTGATTGCTCCAGTGTGGTCAAATGACTTAATGCTTTTTTAAACAAATATTCATGATCAGCACATTTAGCTGCTAAACTTCTGATGGAGTGGTTATCTTCTTGAAAATTTAAGTAAGACTCATAGTATTCCAGCGCTTTTTCATGTTTATGGGAGTGCAAATACAGATCTCCCAACTTAGTAAAAACGTCTGTTTTGATAAATTTATCAATAGTGGCTGACTCCACTATTTCTAACATTTCTATTCCCTTAGTCAGATATTTCTTAATTTTTTGCTGTATCACTAACTCTTCATTCGTCTTTGATTGAGCTAATCCTGTAAATATTTCTTTAGGTTGTTTCATGACGTATTTGTGCATAAGTAAGCCATATTTGTAAGCATAATGAGCAGTTTTTTGGACGTCTTCTGTATATTTGCTTAATGCCCATTCGTAGTGTTCCCCAAGGGCCTCATCCAACTCGTCAGGATAAACCTGACCAAATTTGTGGATTACGGTTTCAGCTGATTCTAATTCCATTTGACTCTGATACAATTTCCACAGTTGTATATATGCTGCCTTTTCGGTAGGTTTCAGTTCAATACATTTTTGATATTGTTGCATGGCGAAGTGGTAATGATTCCATTTTTCATAAGTCCTTGCAAGAGAAAGATTGGGTTTATATATATCAAAATTGGAAGCCTCATAATACTTTAAAACATCTTCATGGAGTGTTACCCCTTTAGTCACATTTCTTATATGATCGAATAATAAACTTTCTTGCAAATGAAATTTAATCGCAAGATTAAAATAATACTCTGAAAGACCATATTCTTCGGAATCACTTGCTATTTGACCCAGATATTGGTAAACCATTGGGTTTTCCGGGTCTAAAATTACCACTTTTTCAAACCACTTTTTTGCTTCAATATCTTCTTTTTTGTCAAAATGGATTTTACCAAAGACAAAACAAGAAATAACATCATTTGATAACTTAGTTGTGTCAGGTGGAGATAAAATTTTATTAGGAACAATACTTTTAATCAATGGTAATATATTCATCACTTCTTCATCAATACTCTCAAGGACTGCTTTTCTTTTGGTTGCGTCTTGATAATATTTTTCAGCCGTCTGATAGTCTTGCAGTTTAAGATATACGTCTCCTAACCTATCAAAGGGAACAAAATTATAACTATTAATTTTTATAGCTCTTTGATATTGCTCCTCTGCATAGAGGTAGTTACTTTTTATTGTGTATAAATTTCCATCGATTATATAGGGAGTTGGTAAGTTTTCTTGTTTTTGAAAGGCAGTATCCACATATTCTTTTGCCTTAACAAAATCTTTTTTTATGTAATAAGCATTGGCAAGATTGGAATATGGTATCGGCCATAGAGGTGCTATAGAATTGGCCCTCTCATAATAAGAAATAGCCGTATCCAATCTTCCATTTAAACTATTTAGTACACCCAGTTCATTGTGTATATATGCGGCACTTGAGTCTATAGATAAGGCCTTCTCTTGATATATAATGGCTGTATCTATTTGTGCTTTGAAATTACCTTTAAATGGAGCTTTCAATCTGGCATTTAACCCACTCATGTATGCTCTTTGCATCTTTAATGAGGGAATGATAAGGTGGTCTTTTGGAAGCAATTTGATGGCAATGTCGAGCATGTAAGGATACTGATCATAGGGCTTATCTATCTGTTTGTAATATTCTCTTTTTTCAAGCTCTGTTTCGTCTGCACTCAAGTATAGATCTATGATCTCTTGCACTAAGTTGTACAGAGCCTTAGCAACAACCTGTTGAGATGGCACTGAGGATAGAGTCTTTTTATCGTATTCCTTTTCTTTAATTAATGAATGCAAAAGCACATTTACAATTTCAGATACTGGTTTAGATGATAGTATTTTAAAGTCCGTATTTTGGTCCCTGGCCTTTGATATTGTGGTATTCCTAATATCTTCTTCCCGTTCATTATTGGGTTCAGCTGAAACACTTCTGGAGCCAGTGTCGGTACTGATTTCATTACTTGTTTGTTTAGCTGTCGTCACATTTTGAGTGCCGGCGGATGCTTTATATGAATTTAAAATGGTACCATTTGTTCCGCCTTTTACTACGGGATTTTGATTTTTTTTCTTGACTTTCAAAACAACTTCAGGCACGTTGCGATTTAAAAATGATTTAATTTCTCCAATGGTGATATTTCCATCCTTAGTTCCATCTACTCCGTCAGCTTCGCCCGACATGCCTCTGGTCAGAAAATATGAAAATGCACCTCTGCCATCACCCCAAATTTTATCTTCATAAGACAATTGCTGTTCATCGCAGGATGTCATTCGTACTTCATTGTCATCGACCACCTGCTTCAGCTCCAGTAATACAAGATTACTGCCATCAAAATCAACTCCAGCGAGCTTACCTGAGTGGCATGCGTCGGTAATCAGGAAAACTTGAGCTTCTCGTTCCACGGACAAAGTATGTGCTGTTTTATTGAGATCGTCCAGAGACAGTGATCTGCCTATATAGTTCATATATCTTGAGTCGTTTGCCAAAAGGTAACCATATTGGAGCACTTTGCTTTCCATATCCCCGTGTCCTGCAAAATATATGTAAATCTGATCGTCTCTTTTAGCATTGGTTTTGAGCCATTCGAGTCCACTTACGATATCCCAGTAAGATGCTTTTTCATTGATTAAAACCTTCAATTGTTCAGCTGCCATATTTAATCCTGATGCTGAGAGACAAAATTCAGCAAACGCTTCGGCATCTTTGTGGGCATGCTTTAATGATGTGATTTTTGGATCTTGGTATACAGAGACACCGATGACTAAGGCATAGGTTTTGGGACTCTTTGTTTGACCAAAAGAAATATTTATTACAAAGAAAAAGAGTGAGATAAAAATTGATACAATTTTCAATACTGGATTTTTTGGACCTTACAAAAGTAATTAAAATATTTATGCCAAACAGAAAATTGAATGCAAAATTTAATATCATAATTATGTAATTTACAACACATTATGATTTAAAATTTTTGCAGAATATTTTCTGTTCACTATATAATGTCCAGACCTCTCCGAAAAATGTGTGTATAACAAATATTTCATCAATTTACCTCCGACCCACTTAAGGAGATCAGACGTCTGAAAAGAGATAAAGGGTGCAAAAAGAGAAATCTCAGATTTTTTCAAATATAAAATTTGTCATTTTTGTATACAAATGTATGGTGGCATTATCTCCATAGATACCATGATTTCTGTTGGGATAATAGTAAGTATCAAACTGTTTGTTGGCTTTGATGAGAGCATTGGCCATTTCTACCGCATTTTGAAAATGAACATTATCATCTGCCATCCCATGAATCAGCAAATAGTTTCCCTTGAGTCTGTCCGCAAAATACACAGGTGAATTGTCAGCATAACCTTTGGCATTTTCGGCAGTGGTACGCATATATCTTTCCGTATAGACACTATCGTACCATTTCCAGTTGGTGACAGGTGCAACAGCTATAGCTGCTTTGAATACATCATTACCTTTGAGGATACAGAGCGAGGACATATATCCTCCATAGCTCCAGCCAAAAATACCTATTCTTGCTTTGTCCACGTAAGGCTGCAAACCCATGTATTTGGCCGTTTCGATTTGATCCAAAGTCTCATAATGGCCTAACTGAAGATAAGTCATCTTTTTGAACGCTTCTCCTCGTGCACCTGTACCGCGTCCATCTACACATACTACGATGTACCCAGCCTGAGCGATCATTTGATTCCACCAGTATCCTGTGCTTTTCCAACTGTCAGTGACGGACTGACTACCCGGACCACTGTATTGTGTCATGAAAACCGGATACTTTCTGGTAGGATTGAAGTCTCTTGGCTTGATCATCCAGCCATTCAGCTTTACATTTTCTGACGTAGTAAATGTAAAAAACTCCACAGGAGACACACCGTACTCTTCCTGAGTTTTGGCATGATTAATATTGTCTTCGATGGTCCTTATTTTTTTACCTATACGATCATGCACTGTAAAAGTTGGAGCAGTATTGATAGTACTGTGATTGTTGCTGAAATAGTCAAATGTACTGCTGAACTGAGCTGAATTTGATCCTGAAAGGGTAGGTGTAAGATTAGTTATATTTTTACCATCAAGGTCAACAGAAAATACATGCTTTTGTATAGGTGTTTTTTCAGCTGCCTGATAGTACACTTTTTTATTTTTTTCATCCACACCATAGAAGTTTGTCACATCATATGACCCTGTGGTGAGTTTGACTTTTTGTTTTCCATCCATGCCCATGAGGTATATTTGGTTGTAGCCTTCTTTTTCAGATGACCATACAAAGTGTTTTCCATCCTTGAGGAAAGTAAGATCGTCGGAGATGTCGATGTAGTACTTATTGGTTTCTTCGTAGATGATGGATGATTTGCCGGATTTGATGTCGGCGACGTAAAGCTTAAGATTGTTTTGATGCCTGTTCATCTTGAAGATACAAAGTTTATTGGCATCTTGAGTCCATTTCATGCGTGGTATATACATATCGGAAAGGTCGCCAATGTCTGTTTTTTTGGACTTTCCTCGGGATAGTTCATACACCCATGCGGATACCTCGGCATTTTTTTCGCCTACCTTCGGATATTTGAACGTTTCGTTTTCAGGATACATACCATCTTTGAAAAGTTGCATAGTAAATTCCGGTACATTGGTCTCATCAAAACGTATATAAGCAATTTTTTTACTGTCAGGTGACCAGTAAAATGCTCTGGTAAAGCTGAATTCTTCCTCATACACCCAGTCACACATACCATTGATGATTTTATTTTTGACGCCATCTGTAGTGACTTGAGTGATGTTCCCTGATTTTAAGTTTTGAAAATACAGATTATTGTTGAAAACAAAACCTACTTGCTCTCCATCCGGCGAAAATGCCGGATTGACCACTTTACCATGCGGGTAGACTCTGGAAAGTGCTTTAGATTTCAAATCATATACATAACAGTTTGCCTTTGAAGAGTGCCTGTAGATGTCTTCGCTTTCAGACTCAATGAGAATTTTGGATTCGTCATCACTGAAAGTGTATGTACCGATAGTTCCGGAATACCCGGCTTTATCCTTAAAATCCTTACCTTCAAACATAGTCTCTATCAAAGACCCTGTCGTGATATCAAATTTTTTGATGCCTCCGTCTTTAAGTGCAGAGTAATGTCTGCCATCTTTCATAAAATTGAAGCCGGGTACCGATTTTGTCCTGAAAACAAACTTGGCATAGATATCGTCTATGGTGATGGGTTTCTGGGCAACACAAAGGTCAAAAATAGATAAAACGAAAAGGATACTGGTGATAATTCTCATTAGTGCATATTGAGTTGAAGTGGAAAAATGTCTGACAAAAGTAGCAGAAAATACAATTTTCCATACATTTATAAGTAAATCATTTTATCGGATGAGCTGAAAAAGACCTAAATTTCATTGCAGATTTTAAATTCAAGCTGAAAGGAAAGTGTGGTATAAAGGGATTAGTTGTTTATAGAAAATGGATAATTAAGCAATATGATTTCAAATGGCAGACAGATGCATTTTTTTGATAAATTATCACTATCCTCCGACAAATATATCAGTGGCATTTTTTTCATTTTTGAGCCCCGATGTACCAAATGTAACCCAAAACCATTTTGACTTACTATTTTATAGCAATTCGTTAATTAATTACATTTTCTGACCAAAGTTAATGAAAATTTATTGTTTTGTCAGTAATTTTTCTCATAAGCGTTGTACCTATTTGCATCACAGATGCTTCATGTATGGCATCGCAGGTGCAAACTGCGACGATCTATGCAAGCATGAGTGGATTGGAGGAATCTATCAGATTAAAAAGTAAATAAAACTAAGCAAAATTACTAATGGCACAAAAATCAGAGATATAATTTTATTATTCAACGTGTCTGATTCAAAATCTAATCTTCTTAAAATTTGTTCTTTACTTACAATGTGAATAATCAAAAAATAAATTACAAGTAAAATTGGTATTAAGATTAGGCAAATCGAACTCTTAGAAATACTGCCACTGGTCAGTAATGTAATTGATTTTGAAATAATAAAAAAAAGTATAATTATAATACTTCCTGATGCTCGAAAGTGCATATTTTCCATTCCAAATGAAACAGTCTTCCAAAAAAAATAGAAAAATTTAAAAAATATCATTAAGCTGTAATATTTAAGGTATTATTCATCCTTTTACCTTTACTCTGATGGTCGCAGTTTGTAACTGCGATCCAATAATTAAAGAATTTGCAATTCGATTGCATAGTAAATGTAACCTAAAACCATTTTGATTAACTATTTTATGGCCATTCATTACTTAATTACATTTTCTGACCAAAGTTAAAGAAAATTTATTGTTTTGTCAGGAATTTTTCTCATTAGCGTTGTACCTATTTGCATCACAGATGCTTCATGTATGGCATCGCAGTTACAAACTGCGACGATCTTAGTTAATTATTGGCACGAGTAATATTTATCTGCCTAACAACAGTCAGAAAGATATGGCAACAGGAAACTTTCTATTGTTCTCTTTGGTTTGTATATTTGTCCTTTATTTTCTTAATTTACATTGATTATGAAAACTCAAAATATATTCATCGCACACCCGCAAACAAGCGAACAAGTTTCTGCTCTCAAGGCTTTTATGCAGGCTCTGAAAATAAAGTTTGAAGTCTCTAAAAGCGATAGTTACAACCCAGAGTTTGTAGAGAAAATATTGGAAAGTAAAAAACAAATTGCTCAAGGAAAGTTTACCGATGTAAAGCAGGAAGACATTAAATCGTTTATTGACAGTATATGAATAGTTATATCCTTCGTTTTTCTGAGCAAGCAAAAGAAGATATAAGACAGCACAAAAAATCAGGTAATAAATCTGTGGTTAACAAAATTACCTTGCTTTTGGAAGAGCTTGTAAGACACCCATTTACTGGCAGTGGTAAACCCGAACCACTTAAACATAATCTTTCTGGTGCCTGGTCACGTAGGATAAACAGAGAGCATCGCCTTGTTTACGAAGTAACTGAAACTATTGTTTTTATACTTTCTGTTAAAGGACATTATAATTAGTTAAACATCAAAATTGCTGTTGTTAACAGCTACAATACCCATTACCATGATATATGTGATTAAAATCGGCGGCAACATCATAGATAATCCGGACAACCTGAAAGGTTTTCTCGGTCATTTTGCAGCTATCCGCGGTCACAAAGTACTGATACATGGTGGTGGAAAATTAGCTACCCAACTTGCCGAAAAACTGAATATTCCTCAGCAAATGGTGCATGGCAGACGAGTGACTGACAGTCAGACGCTCGATATCATCACAATGGTATATGCCGGATTGATCAATAAAAACATCGTTGCTGACCTTTCTGCATTGGGATGCACTTCACTGGGTGTTTGCGGCGCAGATGCTGACCTGATTCTGGCTGAAAAACGTCCGGTCAAGGAGGTGGATTATGGTTTTGTAGGCGATATAAAGCATGTCCGGGGCCATACACTTTTCGAATGGTTGTCACAGGGTATTTCACCGGTCATTTCTCCTGTCTCTCATGACGGCCAGGGACAACTGCTCAATACCAACGCTGATACGATAGCTTCTGTAGTCGCCACCGAATTGAGTACATTCGACAGCGTCAGCCTGATCTATTGTTTTGAAAAAATGGGCGTTTTGCTTGATGTCCATGATGATACATCGGTGATACCTGCACTCAATGAAGAAAGCATAGAAAAACTCAAAAACGAAGGTCTCATACATTCCGGAATGTTGCCCAAACTCGAAAATGCCATTCAAACGGTAAAAAACGGTGTTGAGAGTGTCATCATCGGGCATGCAGATGCCCTGCCTGATATTATTCTTGGCAAATCCGGTACTAAAATATCCCAACAATGAAAGAAATATCTGAGTTATACCCGATGGCCATTTCCTTGCTAAAAGACCTGATATCCATACCATCATTCAGCAAGGAGGAAGACAAAACAGCGGACATCATACAGGAATTTTTAGTCGGACAGCATATTACATGCCATCGTATCAAAAATAATATTTTCGCTTACAATTCGACATTTGACCCTTCAAAACCAACCATCTTACTCAACTCACACCACGATACTGTAAAACCCAATCTTGGTTATACCAAAGATCCGTTTATACCTATCACTGAAGATGTTAAATTGTATGGATTGGGAAGTAATGATGCGGGTGGTTGTCTGGTGTCCTTAATGACAACATTTTTGTACTATCATGATGCCACAGATTTGAAATATAATATTTGTTTTGCAGCCACCGCCGAAGAAGAGATATCGGGAGCAAATGGTATGGAACTATTTATAAAGGAGTCATCGAATATACATACATTAGGTCGACATCCCGGAGATTTCGCCATCATCGGCGAGCCAACACAGATGCAGATGGCAGTGGCTGAAAAAGGATTGCTGGTACTGGACTGTATTGCAAGAGGTCAGGCTGGTCATGCCGCCAGGGAAGAAGGCATCAATGCTTTGTATTTAGCACTTGAAGATATAAACTGGTTAAAAAATCATACATTTGACAAAGTGTCGCCATTTTTAGGCCCGGTCAAGATGACAGTCACCAGCATACACACCGAAAACAAAGCCCATAATGTGGTACCGGATACCTGTTCGTTTGTCGTGGACATACGCGTCAATGAGTTGTACACTTTTGATGAGATTCTCGATATATTGCAGCAAAATCTGACTTCCGAAATAAATCCAAGAAGTAAAAGATTGAGGTCAAGTATGATTCCTGAAAATCATCCCGTTGTCATTGCCTACAAAAATATAGGTAAAAGTGTGTATGGTTCTCCTACCACCTCTGACAAGGCGCTGGTTGGCATTCCTGCCCTAAAGATCGGTCCGGGCGATTCGGCCAGAAGTCATACAGCAGACGAATACATAAATATTAACGAAATAAATGAAGGTATCCGGGATTATATCACTATTGTCGGCAACCTTGTAAACTAAAAAAATATGAAAATCTGGCAAAAAAAAGAAGGACAAGCCCCTGATGATATGGTAGATCTCTTTACTGTAGGCAGAGATAAGGAGTTTGATATTCTTCTTGCAGAATATGATGTTCAGGGATCTGTGGCACATTCAAAGATGCTGGCAAAAGTTGGATTACTCTCTGATGCTGAATTGACAGACGTGCTCAGAGGATTGGAAGAAATATTGGGAGAAATAAGGTCTGGAAACTTTGTCATAGAAGACGGTGCTGAAGATGTCCACTCCCAGGTAGAAGGAATGCTCACAAAAAAAATAGGAGATGCCGGAAAAAAGATACACAGCGGTCGTTCCAGAAATGATCAGGTAGCCCTGGATATCAAACTATATCTTCGTGCAAAAATAAGGGAAATTTCTAAAGAGGTTCAGTTGCTTTTTGACCTGTTGATCGAACAAAGTGAAAAAAATAAAGACAAGGGTTTGCCCGGATATACCCACCTTCAGCTGGCCATGCCATCGAGTTTTGGTCTTTGGTTTGGGGCGTATGCCGAGAGTCTGGTGGACGATATGGAGATGATGGCCGGAGCATTAAAAATTATTAATAAAAATCCTTTGGGTTCGGGTGCAGGATTTGGCAGTACTTTTCCATTGGACAGGCAAATGACCACAGAGCTTCTGCAATTTGATACACTCAACTGGAATGCCATCAATGCACAGGCAGGCCGTGGTAAAGGTGAAAAAGCCATGGCGTCAGGCATTTCCTTTATTGCTGCTACATTGGCAAGATTGAGTATGGATTGTTGTCTGTATATGAATGAGCACTTTGGATTTATATCTTTTCCGGAACATCTGACGACAGGCAGTTCTATCATGCCTCACAAACGTAATCCGGATGTCTTTGAACTCATACGTGGCAAATGCAACCGTATCCAGGCACTACCCAATGAATTGAATCTTCTGTGCGCCAACCTTCCATCGGGATATCACCGTGAAATGCAACTGACAAAAGAAATACTGTTTCCGGCCGTAGAAGATCTGATCTTTTGCCTGAAGATGGCACACCTCATGTTGTCAAATATCAGAATAAAAGACAACATACTTTCTGATCCAAAGTACCTGTACCTTTTTACTGTAGATGCCTTAAATGACCTGGTAGTTTCTGGTGTTCCATTCCGAGATGCCTACAAAATTATAGGCAATCAGGTGGCTGAAGGAATCTTCTCCTTTGACCCAAAAGATGCTACAAGACCATTGCATCCTCATGAAGGAAGTATTTACAGGCTTTGCAATGATGAAATCAAAAAGGAGATGGAAAAGGTGATGAGGAAGATGAATTGAAACATCTAAAAAAGTGAAATTTTTAAGTAAGCCTAAAATATATTTTAGACTCATTTAAAAATAGTTTAAAAATCCGTTTGTTTATTAACTCCTTTTTTGATCAGAACCATATCTTTGACCAAAATTTTCAAAAATATGAGTTTGGTCGAAATGAAAGTGCCTACCATAGGCGAATCTATAACAGAAGTCACTTTATCACAATGGCTAAAAAAGGATGGTGAATATGTCAATGTCGACGAACCCATCTGCGAGTTTGAATCCGACAAAGCCACACTGGAGTTTCCAGCCGAAGCTTCAGGCAAACTGATCTATGTGGCTAATGAAGGCGATGATTTAGCTATCGGAGCCTTAGTGGCGAGAATAGACACTTCAGTTGGTGCCGGAGCCGAAGCTGCGCCAAAACCTACAACATCCATACCGGTAGAAACACCATTACAACATGCTCCTGCAACCACAACTTACGCTTCAGGGCATCCTTCACCGGCTGCTGCCAAGATACTTCGAGAAGGTGATGTTGATGCATCACAAGTCGCTGGTTCTGGAAAAGACGGACGAATCACAAAGGAAGATGCTGCAAAGGCTGTTGGAAATAAGCCAGCTGTCGCCATTAAATCTGAAACCGCTCCTTCAAAAGAGAGCATAAAGGTAACGGCAAGTGGTACCAGAAATGTCAGATCTGAGAAGATGAGCAGAATGAGAAAAACCATAGCTGCGAGGTTGGTTTCTGCAAAAAATAATACAGCCATGTTGACTACTTTCAATGAAGTAGACCTTACAGCTGTAAATGAACTTCGTAAAAAGTATCAGGACAAATTTGTAGCTAAGTATGGAATAAAACTGGGCTACATGTCCATCTTTGCAAAAGCATGTGCAAAAGTACTGATGGAAATGCCTGATGTCAATGCCATGATCGTAGAAAATGATATCGTATACCATGATTATGTTGACATTTCTGTAGCAATTTCCACACCAACAGGTCTAGTAGTTCCTCCGGTACACAACGTGGATTCACTGGGCTTTCATGAAATAGAGTATAAGATAAAAGATCTTGCAGAAAAAGCACGTGATGGCAAGCTGACCCTTGAAGAAATGAAAGGTGGTACGTTTACCATCACCAATGGTGGTGTTTTCGGTTCATTGGTCAGTACACCCATCATCAACGAGCCGCAATCAGCTATCCTGGGCATGCATGCCATTAAAGATCGTCCGGTGGCTATTGATGGACAAGTCGTTATCAGACCAATGATGTATCTGGCCCTTTCATACGATCACAGGATTATAGATGGTAGTACTTCAGTTACATTTCTTGTAAAAGTCAAAGAATTGCTGGAAGACCCTGTATCTCTGCTGATGGATATTTAGATTTACTTAAAACTCACTTGTAAAATGGAACTCCACATCGGGGTGATTTTCCTGAGCCATCTTGAGCGACCAGGCTGATTCTGCCAGAAATACAAGATTGCCATCGGTATCTTTGGCAAGGTCTTTTTTCCTTCGGGAGACAAATTCTTTCATGGTCACAGGGTTTTTACAACTCACCCAACATGCTTTATATAGATTGACCGGTTCATAGTCGCAGGACGCTCCATATTCATTTTTGAGGCGATACTGTATGACGTCAAACTGAAGTGCCCCTACTGTTCCTATGATCTTACGACCGTTGTCTTCTTTGGTAAAAAGTTGTGCAACCCCTTCATCCATCAGCTGGTCCAGCCCTTTGTTGAGCTGTTTGGTTTTCATCGGGTCAGTATTGTTGACAAATCTGAATTGCTCCGGCGAAAAACTGGGAATACCCTTGAAATGCAGGACTTCTCCTTGAGTGAGTGAGTCTCCTATCTTAAAATTACCTGAATCGTACAGACCTATAATATCTCCAGGGAAGGCTTCATCAATGACAGACTTTTTGGAAGCCATAAAAGCCGTTGGGTTGGCAAACTTCATATTTTTTTCTTGACGTACATGATAGTAATTGGTATTCCTTTCAAAAGTACCTGAACAAATTCTGAGGAAGGCAATTCTATCTCTGTGTTTTGGGTCCATGTTGGCATGAATTTTGAAAACAAAGCCACTGAATTTTTCTTCTTCAGGTTGAACTGACCGTTCTTCTGTCTCTCTTGGCAGTGGATTGGGTGCTATGTCCACAAAACAATCCAACAATTCCCGCACACCAAAATTATTGACCGCGCTACCAAAAAAAACGGGACAAAGATCTCCCTTAAGATAAGCATCTCTATTAAATTCCGGATATACGGATACTAAAGTATGGATTTCTTCCCTTAGCGTATTGGCGGCATTTTTACCCACCTTATTTTCAAGTAAGATATCTTCCAGATCGTTGATTTTGAATATATCTTCTTCATCTTGTTTTCCATGAGGGCTAAAAAGGATGAGATTTTTTTCATAAAGACTATAGACACCTTTAAAAAGTTGACCCATACCAACCGGCCAACTCAGCGGTGTCACTTTGAGTCCCAGTTTGATTTCAATCTCGTCTAGCAGGTCAAAACCGTCTTTTCCTTCACGGTCCAGCTTGTTGACAAAAACGATGATCGGCGTATTGCGCATCCGACATACTTCGACGAGCTTTTCTGTCTGGGTTTCTACCCCTTTGGCCACGTCGATGACGACGATGACGCTATCCACAGCAGTGAGTGTTCTGTAAGTGTCTTCCGCAAAGTCTTTGTGTCCCGGATGTCTTACCGGCATCCGGATGGGCGATGATTCCGAAGGTTTTCCTTTTATTGATTTCTTCCAACCTGCTCATGTGCAAACTAATTTTTTATAAAAAGGCTGCAAAAATACAAAATAAATTCATTCTAATCTATTGCAACAATGGGTTTAAAATTATTGAATATTTGACCTCGAGTATTTTAATGTTATATTTCTCTAAAATACATTTATTAATATCTTTGCAGTAAAATTCAAATATTGTAAAATTTACTACTTATCAGAATTATTTGGTTTACATTCAAATATACTATAAAATGAAACAGAGTATTATTTTTTTGACCTTGTCATTGATCCTTTTGCTTAGTTGCAAGAATGATGAAAATAAAACTACGCAAAATAATAAAAAAAGACAACTCTATGGCAGCTGGCAATTAACTGTGTGTATAACAAATTGCACAAAAATAAAAAAAGTATTAAATTTGCCACACCTGAGTATTATTAACCAATAAAAAACGAAACGATGGACACTAAAGATCAAATCTTAGAATCCATCCTGAGAAGTGTTAGAACCGAAGTTAGTTCATTTTTAGATCAAGAATCGGGAATTAAATGCCCAATTGAGTATGAGTTAAAGCTCATAGAAGTAAGTAGGAATTTTGCTAGAACGTTGCTGGATAAATCACAAGGTAAAATTCCAAAGAGTAGAAACTCAAAAAAAAGTAATCACCTATTTTGGTAAATTAGACTTGAAGAAGGATCACGTTCTGTGTAGCGGCACCAAAAAGTTTGCCATTACGCGATACTTACAGGTGCTGCTTTGTTTATTGGGGCAAAGTAAGGTATTTGAAGAAGCTAGTGAAATGCTTGAGAAGCTTGTAGGGCTTAAAATCAGCGGCATGCAAATACAAAGAGTAAGTGAGTATTACGGAGATCAATTAGATCCTGCCATCGATCGCAATATCGAGAGTTGTATCCCTAAGTTAGAAGATGTTAAAAAAGAAGATGCTGTATATGTAATGGCAGATGGAAGTATGCTACTTACACGGGATGAAAAATGGAAAGAGGTAAAACTTGCTAGAATATTCACGCACAATAACATATTGAAAGTAAGTGATAAAAGGTCAGAAATTAGAAATTCGGTGTATGTAAGTCACATGGGGGGGGAGTAAGCGTATTTTTACCAAAATTAGAACGTCATTTAATAGGATATCAAAATAAGGTTATAATCGGAGATGGAGCTAAATGGATATGGAACTGGGCGGAAGACAATTATCCGGCAGCGACGCAAATACTAGACTTTTTCATGCCAAAGAAAAATTAGTACTCTTAATAAAATTATTTTTAAAAGAGCAAGAACGGCAAAATTGGATCGACATTCAATGTAAACTTTTGATGGAAGATAAGGTACATCAAGTGATAGAGAATATAAAAAGGCTGAGGTGTAAAAGCGAAGAATCAAAAGAAATAAAAGAAAAAACGCTCCATTATTATGAGGAACATGAAGAAAGGATGTTTTATAAAACATATAGGGACAGAGGTTTACTAATAGGTTCAGGCCCAATAGAAGCAGCCCATAGGAGTGTATTACAATCACGAATGAAACTCTCGGGACAAAAATGGAGTATAAAGGGTGTAAATGCGATAGCCAACTTGAGATGCTTATACAAGAGCAACTCATGGCATATTCTTGAAAAATTTGTTAATGCGGCCGCTTAGTGCAATTTGTTATACACACCAATTAACTAAAATAAATAACGTAAATGAAAAAACAAAAAACGAAGGTGATCTATTAGCATATGAAGCAGTACAGCAGCTTATGGTTAAAGTTGGATTGATGTATTCATTTTTTCCAGATAGTAGTTTTACATTAGTTGATGGCTCAGGACATTATGAAAATGATAAGTGGATTTTTGCTAATAAAGGGAAAAATATCATGCTTGTTTATAAAAAAGATACCCTGTCAGTTAATTTAAAGGAAGAAAACAAAAAACTTGTACTACAATTGGAAAATAAGAGAAAAGGAATTTCAATGGATTTTATAAAAATTAGTGATACCTTAAAAAATTACATAGAAGATCCTTTTTATCCTGAAAATAATTTATGGAGAATAAAACCTGACACATCTGAAAATAATGATCAACTACAATCACGGTTGGGGAACTACTTTAAGCATACTGCACTTTTGCTTAAGGCTGCTACAGAAAGAAAAGCTAAAGAAATTTCATTTATTTATTCAAAAGGTCCGATTCAAATATATAATGGAGGAATAGGTATCCATGATTCTATGCCGGAAATGTGGTCTGAAGCATACTATAATATTGATGACGCAACAAAAGCCTATGATATGTTCAGGCAATACCTTAGAACAAGTCAATATAATGGTGCCAACACAGGAGATTGGTTTGTTGATGATTATAATATTTTAATAAGTATCTACGGTGACTTAAAATCTGGAAATTTTCCAAAAGTTGGGGAGAATTAAAACGCAACTAAATCTTCAGATATCTAATAGTTGAACTATCATGATTAAAGTAAAGATTTTGAAATTCAAAGACATAGAATTGATGCCATTTTGAACATCTAAAAGTACATATTACACTTTAGATCTATGAAATACTTGAATCATAAAATTTACCATCCTATGCCATAATCTTCCCCATGATTGCTTGATCCGCCCCAAAAACTACCGTGTTCCCAGTCAAAGTAGATGGCGTTGACAGGGCCACTTGTTCTTGGTTGGTATTCTATGTTATATCCCATTCTTCTCAGCTCTTGTCTTGTCCATGGAGGCATTTCATCATTTAATGTAAGAGCTCCTGCTCTTTTTTCGTGTTTACCAAATGAAGAGTACATCTGATATGTCTTGAAACATGGGGCTTCGCAAGCTTCCTGTACAGTCATACCAAACTCCACCATATTTAGAAAAAACTGTATCAAAAGCTGATCCTGTTCGTCACCCGCCTGTTTTGCAAATGCAAGGTAAGGTTTACCATCTTTCAGAGCCATGCTGGGTGTAAGGGTAACCCTGGGTCTTTTGCCGGGCTGAAGAACATTGTATGGACCATCTTTTTCGTTGAGTACAAATGATTGCATCCTTTGAGACAGACCAACTCCGGTATTTCCGGCTATACATGCCGGAACCCAGCCACCACTTGGAGTGAATGATACAACCCAGCCTTCTTTGTCTGCTGCCACTACGGATGTTGTACCTGACTGAAACTCTTCCAGAAACTTTTTATCAACAGATCCTGTGGCCGCAACGCTATCTTTTTTTGAAGAAAGATATTTGCTGAAAGGATTGACTTTTCCTTCAAACTTGTATGGATCGCCGGGACCGGCTTCAGCATCATTTTTGCTCCAGTTGATATGTTTTATCCTGTCCATAGCATATTCTTTTGAAAGCAGTGTTTCCATAGGTTCCTTTGGTTCAAAAGCCGGATCACCGTAGTAAAAGTCCCTGTCTGCAAATGCCAGATTCATCGTCTGATATACCGTATGGATGTATTTTGAAGTATTGTAACCCATGGATTTGAGGTCAAAGTTTTCGAGCATATTGAGGGTCTGAAGCATGACCGGTCCTTGTGTCCACTGCTGAAGTTTATAGACTTCTATTCCTTTGTATGTCGTCATCATGGGCTCTTCTATTTTTACTTTCCAGTTTGCCATATCCGATACGGTGATGATGCCACCTTGTTCCTGTGTGCCACGTGCTATTTCAGCAGCGATATCCCCTTTGTAAAATCTGTCATTGGCCGCCATGATGGCTTCTTTTCTTGATTTTCCTTTACGGAGCGCTTCTGCTTCAGTTTCTACAAGTTTTGTCAAGGTGGTTAGCAAGTCCTTTTGTACTAATATCTCACCACCTACAGGAGCTTCTCTTGTCGAGCCGGGATGTGTCAGAAATACTTTGGATGAATAGGGCCAATTTTTAATCTGGCTTTTACCTCTTTCTATGGCATTGGCGGTTTGGGCTTCGATAGGATATCCTGCTGCCAACTGCATGGCTGGTGCCAGCACATCTTTCAGGCTCATGGTTCCATACTCTGCGAGTACAGTCATCAATCCTCCTGGGATGCCAGGTGTGACAGCAGCAAGGGGTCCAAACTCCGGCGGAAATCTGTCATAACCCTTGGATTTATAAAATTCGACGGTGGCAGCTGCTGGGGCAACACCCAACCCATTGATAGCAATGACTTTTTTAGTTTTGGGATGATAGATCAGACCTTGCAATTCTCCACCCCAACTGAGTACATCCCACATGGTACAGGTAGCTGCAAGCATTGCACATGATGCATCCACGGCATTGCCGCCTTTTGAAAATATCATGGCACCAGCTGTCGCAGCCAGTGGTTTTCCGGTGATGGCCATCCAGTGCTTGCCATGCAGCGGTGGTTTTTGGGTTTGTACTGGAAAATTATTGAATGATTGTCCAGATAAAATATTGTTTATAAAAATAACTACTGTGAGTAATAAAAGTCGCTTCATTTTTTAATAATTTTATTCGTAAAAGTATTTATTAATTCTGAATTTACAGATAATAATTATTTATCTTCTTCAATCATCCAATTATGGGATTTTTTTAACAGCTTATATTCATCTCCTGACTTTAGAAACGCATTCAAATCTTCAAACCACTCCAATGCTATGTCTCTTTTAATACGTGTTTGAGATGTTGATAAAAACGCATGATAACTGCTCCATTTATACCCACCATAATGATTTGTATAAAAATGGTGGATAGGATTGTGATGGATATACCATAAAACCATTTTTTTCTCATATAGGAAATCAGGGACATTTTTCCTTCTGAAACCTTTTTGTAGCAGGCTTCCGGTTCTTTGTTGCTGTTTATTTATAGCTTTTGCATAACCCAGCATAAGCCCTCTTAAACGATCCGACAAAATCCATGAACATAGTTGATCTAAAAAATCACATGAAGCCAGATTATTAGGTTGATTATCTGGATTGGATTGTATGTCTCCGTATAAGGAATAAAGATTTAACAAATTTTCAAAATTTGTTAAATCTTCTTGCTTAACCGACGAACTATCAATACCAACCCGAGCCGTCCATGGGATAACGAAGTCTTTTAAAAAACGCTGATTTACAAAAAGATAATCTGATGCCCCTTTTGTCAATATTTCCTTATTGCTCAATGGTTGTATAAAAAAATGAAAATGATTCTCCATCAAACAGTAAGCAAAAGTATTGAAATAACCTTCAGTTTTTTCTGCATACTTTTTTAAAAAATATCTGTAATTTTCATCAATAAAAAAAATAGGATTTCTGTCAATACCCCGATTGTAGATATGATAATATCTTTGGGGAAGCAACGGGATCGTCATGTCATGAATGGCTGCCATAGGACAACATTATGGGAAATTCATATCAACCTTATAATTTTTTTATCCATATCATCTTTTTCCCCGCTCAACCACACAAGACCCGGAGTTTTTCCGATTTCAATGGAACCCAATCTGTCGTCATATCCCAAAGCTTTAGCACCATTGATCGTGGCCCAGGTCAATAAGCTTTCCAGGGTGACGAATGATTGATATTTTTTGATGGTTTTTATTTCTTCCCAAATGGAAAGTTGCCAGTTGGATGTCAGGCTGTCTGTTCCTATGGTCACCATAGCATCTGCATCCAGAAATATTTTGTAATCCGGCAGTCTGTTTTCTATGTACAGATTGGCATTGGGACAGGTTGCCCAGAAGATGTTTTTATTCCACATATTTGCAGCTGCAATGTCATCAGATGTGGTAGTGGTATTGTGGACAAGAATGGTTTTGAATACAGGTTGCAGGTTGTCAATGATATTATAAATGGCAGATGTACCTGTTGGCTTGAAATGGTCCAGAGACATGCCAAAAGCCTCGTAAAAATCATTGAATCCACCGGTACCATCCAAAAATAACTGATTTTCATCCGGTGTTTCCTGATTATGAATGCTGACCGTATCACCATCCATGTTGGATTTATTTATAAAACTATATAAATCAGGCGTCACCGTATAAGGAGCATGAGGGACATAGCTCTTTTTATTATTGCCTGTATTGCTTTGACCTTCCATCACAGGCGTATATTGTTGTATTGTACCGGCTGTCATAGAAGGCTGCAGAAAATCAAACATCTCTACAAAGGTGTAATAATCCAGTTTGCTGGCGGATTTTGTAGCAGCGGTATCTGTTTTATTTGAGATATCACCGACAGCTACGATTCCATTTTTGTACATCTCTTCGTCTCCGTCTTTGATGGCATGGAGGATGACGTCCTGATCTATGTCTCTGAAGGTGACTACACTCTGAAGAAATGGTAAAAGTTTTGTACCGGTATCGACTTGACCTTTCATATGAGACAACTCCAGATGGCAATGTGTATTGACAAATCCCGGAACAATCATGCCTTTCAGATATTTTACAGAAGAAGGGTCATGATCTTGTGCATTGTCCAAAGCAAGAATCTTTCCCTGATCATCTGTTATGATTACTTTATTTTTTTCAAATTTTCCCTCAGGTGTAAAATTATGGTCAGCGGAAAATTTCTGCATATATGGATATTTTAAATCGTTATTTGCGGGTTTGCATTTGTTGTCTGAGTGTCTCTTCAAAGTGATGAATGGCAGCAATTGCGCTCAAATTGTTAGTATCCAATTGCCCGGATAAGTGTTCATACGCAGCTTTTATATGTGGGTTTTCAAAAGCAATTTCTTTCATTCTGCGAAGTGATTGTTTTTCAAACCATCGAAGTTCCTGCTGTTTTCTCTTTAGAGTAAACAGTTCCTTTTCCTTTAGGCTTTTTATGAAACCAATGATAGATTGAAAAACTTCATCCAGGCCCTTTTTTTCAAGTGCTGAAGTCAGGATGACCGGACAAATCCAACCAGAAACATCGTGATGAAATAACTGAATAGCATTTTTATATGCTGTTTTAGTTAACTTTGCCAACTCCAATTGTGGGCCATCCGCTTTATTGATCACAAATATGTCAGCGTTTTCTACGATGCCTCTTTTGATACCCTGGATATCATCTCCTGCACCCGGCTGCAGCAGGAGAATATTTACATCTGTGATATGATCTACTTCTGTTTCTGATTGCCCTACACCCACAGTCTCCACTATGATCATATCAAAACCAGCCGCTTCGCATAGCTGGATGGCTTCTTTTGTGTAAGAAGCAATACCACCCAGAACAGAACCGGAAGGAGAAGGTCTCACATAAGCATCAGGGTGAACAGAAAGATGCTCCATTCTGGTTTTATCACCCAAAATACTGCCCTTATTGATCTGGCTGCTAGGATCGATGGCCAACACTGCTGGACGGTGCTGCTCAGAAATAAGGTACAAGCCAAATGATTCAATAAATGTGCTTTTGCCTACTCCAGGAGAGCCTGTAATACCTATTCTTATTACTGATTCATTCTGATGAGAAAATGATTCAAGTACCTCTTCTGCAATTTTTCTTTTTTCAGAAAGATTGGACTCCAGCAAAGTGATACCCTCACTGAGGACAAACCTGTTGTGGGATTTTAAGCCTTTGATATAGTAATCAGCAGACTTTTGTCTCCTGCCGGAAACTTTAAAATTAGGATTGATGCCAGATACGTGATGATTTGATTCCATTATAGTGACAAAGGTAGGAAATATTGTAAAATATTGCTTTCCAGTATTTCCTTAATCCATCAACCCATTAAAATCTCGCAGGCTCAAAATCTGCAGCATTGACGATGGCGGCGGAGTCTCCGGTAGCTCTGATGACAAAAAGTTGCTGGTTTTGGGCATAGACTTCACTGCCAGAGTCAGCCTGAAGGTAGGCTATGGCTCCATATATCACATCGTCTTCGTCCATACGCAAGTATGTTCTGGTTTTCTTTAACTTCTGAATGAATGCTTTGACATCTTTGACTTTGAGCGTAGTTTTTACTTCGATGATGACTGTTTCTTTTCCATTGTGTGCGATGATATCGTATTCATAGTTTTCACCTTTATAGCTACCTTTGCGACGGGTAGAAGTGTCCTGCACCTTGATACCCCGTTGGTTAAATATACGGATGATGTCCCCTTCTACAAGGCTTTCCATGAGCCTGCCCCACTGTGATGTGAACAAGTCAAAAGCTTCTTTGACTTTTTTATCAGTCTCTTTGAATCTCGCATCAGTGTCTTTAAATTTGGCATCAGTCTCTTTGAATCGTGCATCCAATTCTTTCCTGGACTCTTTAAATTTGGCGTCAGTATCTTTAAACTTTGCATCTGTCTCTTTCTGAGAGATTACTAATTCTTTAAGGAGTTGGCGTATTTCTGCTATTTCAGTGGACATATATTTCTAGATTTATCGTCGTACCTTTTCAACACAATTATGATGCGAAAAGTTTCTCTTGCGTTTTTTATCGTTGTTTATTTTAAAAACACATCATATCGGACTGTCGTTTCCATCCACGTCTTGTATATACTTTTCTCCATTCCAGGTTTTTAACACAACCACATCCATTTATCATTGTTATACTTGATCATAATCAGCATCTTTTGTTTAAATTTCAGCATTCATTTACCGATATACTTCCTGCAGACCCTTCGGCGGATAATGTGCCGAGACAAGTGTTGGACGCCTGTTATTCCTATGTTGAGCCTAAAGGCATGACAGCTCCTTCGGTGATCATTTATAGCCAGGAAATGGCTGAGGAAATATCGCTAGACCCCCCATATTGTCTGTCAGATGAGTTTTGTCAGATCATGGCTGGCAACAAACTAGCAGCCGGCAGCACACCTTATGCGATGTGTTATGGTGGTCACCAGTTTGGAAACTGGGCAGGTCAACTTGGTGATGGAAGAGCAATCAATCTAGGTGAAATTGTCAATTCAAAAAGCTCCCATCTGAATCTCCAGCTCAAAGGTGCGGGTCCGACACCATATTCCCGTACTGCCGATGGCTTGGCAGTATTAAGATCTTCTATCCGCGAGTTTTTGTGCAGTGAAGCCATGCATCATTTGGGTGTTCCTACTACCAGAGCTCTGGCATTAGTGCTCACCGGCGAAGAAGTATTGAGAGATATGATGTATGACGGTAATCCTTCTTATGAAAAAGGAGCTATTGTGTGCAGGGTCGCACCTTCGTTTGTGCGGTTTGGCAATTTTGAAATTCTTGCTGCACGAAAGGATGACACATTACTTAAGAAGACCGCTGACTACGTATTGGAATACTATTATCCTCATCTTCAGTATGAGGCGAACCCATATTTGGCTCTGTTTAAAGAAGTGGCTGACAAAACATGTCAGATGATCGTTGACTGGCAGCGAGTCGGATTTGTTCATGGCGTGATGAATACGGACAATATGTCAATCCTTGGGTTGACGATCGATTATGGTCCTTACGGATGGATAGATGATTATGAACCCAACTGGACTCCAAATACCACAGACCTTCCGGGCAAAAGATATCGATTTGGAAATCAGCCCGTAATAGCACAATGGAACCTCCTGAAACTGGCCAACGCTCTTTTTGCTATCATTAAAGATGAATCATCTCTGCGGGATATCATCGAAAAATTCAGATGGCAATACAGCCGTTTGTATCAGGAGATGATGAAACAAAAGCTTGGGCTTTTCTTATCTGATGATGACAATATATTGATTTCTGATCTTGAAAAACTTCTGGTATTTGAAGAAACTGATATGACAATATTTTTCAGAGAACTTTCAAGTGTTAATCAATACATCGATGCCGATGATTGTTTTGTAATCATGAAGTCAGCATTCTATAACGAAAATATTTCATTAGAATATAAAACTGTTTTTCACACCTGGTTTGAAAAATATATAAACAGACTGAAATCAGAAAGAGTATCACAAGCTGACCGAAAATCCATGATGAATGCTGTCAATCCTAAGTATGTGCTTCGAAATTATATGGCTCAAATGGCTATTGATCAGGCGGACAAAGGAGACTATACTTTACTGCATGAACTTTATGAAATGTTGAAAAAACCATATGAAGAACAAATAACATTTCATCAATGGTTTAGTAAAAGACCCGACTGGGCCCGTGAAAAGATAGGCTGCTCCATGTTGTCTTGCAGCTCTTGATTTGTAAGGTCCTTTTTTGAAATATTTTAGTGTATCTTTGTACTATTTCCAATCAAAACCACATGAAGTATATTCTCTTTTTCCTGTTAATGTCGACCGGAGCCAAAGCTTCGGATACGATGCATGTAATCACACATAATAAAACTGTTGTAGTTACTGATCCTGCTGCAGGATTTAAATCTTATAAAATGTGGGGCGTTTTTCCTAATGCCGGGACAGATATTCGGAAAATAATTTTACATGTAAAATTTGGTTGTCCCGATAGTTTGAGGTGTGCAGATTGGGATTATCTGGATTTTATATCGATCAAAAGAAAAGGTGGTGTCAAGTCGGAAAGCCTTGATTACGAAGTTGCCAGAATGCTTACACCTTATGGAGGCGCATTTACTAAAAACTGGGAATTTGAGTGGGAAACAGATATAACAGATTTCGGTTTACTGCTGCGTGACAGTGTAGAAATCGAATACTACCACAGTGGCTACGAACCCAATCATGACAGAGGTTGGAAAATCACTTTAGACTTTGAAATAATCAAAGGAAAACCTACAGTACAACCTGTGAGCATCCATAAAATCTATAGTGGGAGCTACAAATACGGAGATAGCGTTTCCATTGAACACCAGTTAACTCCTTATTCATTCAGAAAGCATAAAGATGCGGTGTTCGGAGCATTAAAAATTTCTCAAACCGGACACGGAATGAATCCTCCCGATGGATGTGGTGAATTTTGCTCAAAAAAAAGGGAAATTCTGATTAATGGCAAAACCATAGAGACTAGATCGCTCTGGAAAAAATGTGGAGATAACCCACTTTTTCCGCAAGCAGGTACATGGCTCATAGATCGTGCATACTGGTGTCCCGGAAATCTTCCGGCAACTGATGATTATTACTTTCCGCTCTCTTCAGAAAATGTGGTTGATGTCAACATGGAGCCGTATTTTATTCAGCCCAATCAGGCAGTAGAAAATATTAATGCGTACGTCATTCAATACAAAAGAAATATAAAGGGCAATGATGTAAGTATAGAAGATATCACAGTACCTTCTAATAAAAAGATACACGGACGAAAAAATCCCTCAGGATATAATGCAGAAGTGATCATCAAAAATCAGGGAAATCAACCTTTAACTTTTCTTCAGATACTATATGGAACCAAGGGTTTTCCTGAAAAAAAGTATATCTGGAATGGCCATCTGTCTTTTGGTCAGAAAGATACAGTTTTACTGCCAGGCATCATTGAGTCAGGAAAAAGTGTTAACAATTTTATTGCCAGACTCAGTGCCCCAAATGGGAAAAACGATATATATCCTGCGGACAATACAATGGAATCAACATTTTCAAAGCTGCCGGTTCATAAAAATATCCTCGTTGTAGCCTTTAAAACAAATAATCAGCCGAAACACAATTCTATTCGTGTTACAGACATGAGTGGTCAAAGTTTGTACGAAAGAAAATTTGACAGCCTTGACAGGGACAAAATATTTTATGACACATTACGACTATCTGCCGGCAACTACGAACTCATGGTGGAAGATACTCAAGGTGATGGCCTCGAGTTTTGGTTCAATAACAGAGGTGGAAGTGGTTTTTTCCGACTTCAGGATTCCGAAGGAAATCTTCTGAAACAATTTGAAAGCGATTTTGGAAGCTTTATGAGGTATGCTTTTTCGGTAAGTGATGACCATACTCAAGTGAGCCCTTATAATCTAGAGCCATCTGTGATGGTTTATCCCACAAGGACCACAGGGCCAACAACGTTGAATTATTTTCATGGATTAGCCGGAGACGTTAAAGTACAAATAATTACCGATGATGGAGCCATACTGATCGAGGACCACATGTACAAAAATCTAAAAGCCGGTACGTTTACTTATGATCTTTCTTACCGACCTGTTCAGAGATATTATCTGAAAGTATTTTTAAATGGCGAGCTGAAGTACAATAAAAGAATTCGGGTAGAAGGAGCACAAAGAAGAAATTAATAGTATGTCAAATCAGAAAGTCAATCCTCCTCCTTATTGATCATCATACGAAGCACTGCCAGTTCTTTGAATTTTTCTCTGGCCTCGCCGGCAGGATATCCAAAATAGGTTTTGTTGCCTTCAAGATTTTTAGATACACCGGTTTTGGCCAGGATGATGCAGTTATCACCGATTATAAGATTTTGGGCTATTCCGGCTTGACCGTAGATCACACAGTTGTCACCGATGATCGTTTTGCCTGCGACACCTACCTGAGCAGCCACCATGCAATTTTTGCCCAGAACTGCTCCATGACCGATATGAACCTGACAGTCCAGTTTTGAACCGGCACCTATGATAGTTTCACCTGATACACCCCTGTTGATAGTAGAACCTGCTCCGATCTCCACATCATCCCCGATGATGACTTTGCCTCCTGATCTCCATTTATGGTATTGGCCATTGATTTTTTTGTAGTAGAATGCATCAGTTCCGATCAATGCACCTGCCTGTATAATGACATTGTCACCTATGATGGTTTGGTCACCTATAAAAGCTCCCGGCTGGATATAACATCCGGAGCCTATAGTCACATCATGACCTATGTGAACGCCGTGATCTATATGAGTATTCAGACCTATTATGATATTTTCACCTCGGTCCGAATGCAGGTATTTCATCGGCCTGTGCTCCCATACTATCTGATTATATACGGCAAACGGGGCAGACGCAACCAGTAAAGTTTTTCCTTTAGGACAAGCTACCTTTTTATTGATGATGATAATGGTAGCGGCTGATTTCAGTGATTTTTCATAGTATTTTTCGATATCTACAAAAGTGATATCTCCTGTCCTTACTTTATGAATTTCATTGATTCCTGTGGCCATTTGATGTTCATCCCCAATCAGCTCAAGATTGAATTTATTTACTAATTCCTTTACGGGAATGGGTATAGTAAAATTCATAATTAGCTTTTCACTAGTTTTGCATTGACCAATTTGTACATCAGTCGGTTGATATCCTTGTCATTGAGCTTTATGATACCCTTGATGATAATGGCATCCGCAGAGTATTTGATACCTTCAGTCGCTTCCACTTCCATCACTGTCTCGGGTCCTGCTCCTCCACAGAAAAAACACATGCTGTAAGGGAATGCTGAAAAAATAAACTCTTTGTGTGATTTGTATCCTTCTACAGGAATGATGTATCCTTTGATGGTTACTTCCTTACCTTCGAGGGCTTTGACGGATTCGCTGAATACCGGTTTGTCTATCTTGAATCCCATCAATTCATCATATTCCTTTTTGTAGCTGATTTTTGAAAGCGTCTTCCAGATATTGTCAGTGAGTGGCTGCTGGGCATACATCTCTGGTAAGTTAAGTGCAATCAGGATGAAAAAAACGATAATTCTGATCATTTTATGTATTTATGAATAACAAACAGTATAACGCCGATTGTGTTTTAATTGTGACAAAGTTGGTTTATTTTTCAGATAAAGTTTTGTTAATGTCCGTTCTGGCAGCCTGAATGGCGGGAATCAAAGCAGCTACAAAACCCAAAACAAGGGATACACCAAAGACCCACCACTCTTCTTTAATCCATGTCCATCCTGTAAAACTATATCTGAAGTCGGCTTTCAGGTACTTTGCAATGGTTTCCATTCCGATATGACACAGCAATGTACCTATTAAAAATCCGATGACAGCCAATATCAAACCTTCAAGTATGATGAGTGAAAAGACTTTTCCACGTCCGGCACCCATGACTCTTAATAAGGCAAGTTCGTACTTTCTTTCCCTCATACTTTTGAACAATGATATAAATATACTGAGTGCAGAAACTATGGCTATCAGGATGGCCAATCCTCTCAGGGCGTCGGTACCAACACCGATCATATTGTAAAGTCTGTTGATCTCTATCGCCGGTGAAGCGGCTTGCATTTCGGTATTTTCATTGATATTTCTCCCGAAGTTGAGTGCCTGGAAGTTGGTTCTGTTTTTATACTGGATCAGTACAGAAGTGATTTCCTGATCCATATGGTGGAGTAAGTCCTGATTACTATTGTCATGGATATGGCCATCGTCAAGCGCGTGGTCGTCTCCATGAGCATGGTCATGCTCTTCACCTTCATGGGCGTGATCATGGTTTTCACTATCATCACCATGACCTTCGTGCACTTTCCACACAGATGCCGTATTGGTCAGGATCAACTGGTCCATTACAGTACCTGTTCCTTCAAGGACACCAGTAACTTTGAATGAATGCTCATCATGTACATGATCATCTTCAGTAAATCCATGTGCACTGGAAAAGGTATCTCCTATCTTCAGGCCGGTTTCATCTGCTACAGATTTGCCAATGGTGACCTCGAGCACTTCTTTCCACAATTGTCCTTCTTTAAGCTTACCGCCATATAAATCCACAAAGTCGTGATTTGTTCCCACGATGCGATAAGATTTATAATTGTCTCCCAAAGAGAGCGGTATCGCTTTTTTGATAAGCGGGTGCAAGTCCTTTAGCAATGGTGCAGCGTTTTTTATAGGAATATTACCGGTCGGATTGTCTATATGGTACATATTGCAGAGAATCATCTGCAGCGGGCTTCCTTTCGCACCTACTACCAGGTCTATTTCCGCAAGATTTTTATCAAATTTATCTTTGAGCTGTGTATTGAAGAGAAGCAAAAATGATATGAGCCCTACTCCGAGTCCAAACAGGATGATACTCATGAGCAGGTTCAGTGGATTGCTGATAATATTACGCCAGGCAAGTGTTAGTATATTCATGGTTATTGTAATATTATTCTGTGAGCAATTTTGTCTTTCAATCTGGTGTCATGGGTGACTACAATCAGGGCTGATCCAACTGCTTTGGCCTGTTCTTCAAGAAGTGATAATACTTCATTGCAATTGACGTCATCCAAAGCCGATGTAGGCTCATCTGCCAGTATAAGTCTGGGGTTATTGACCAATGCACGTGCTATCGCCACCCTTTGTTTTTCGCCCTCACTCAGATTTCTGATACTTTTTTTGGCTTTATGACCTATATTCAGACGTTCCAGCAAGGTCATACACTGTTTTTTGTCCGTTGGATTTCCGGCCATATTTTGAGCGAGCAAAACATTTTCCAGCACATTGATCGAATGTACAAAGTGATTCTGTTGAAAGACGATGCCGATGTTTTGTCCTCTGAATTTGTCGAGTGCGCTGCCCGACAATTTGTTGATTTCAGTGTCATTGATTAGGATGCTCCCTTGCTGTGTAGTCAGTATACCACCCAATAAATGCAATAAAGTGGTCTTACCTACTCCTGAAGTCCCAAGAATCAACATTACATCTTTTGCATCGCAACTAAAGTCAGGAAATTCCAGCAAAGCGCCTCCTGGATATGTATACTTTAAATTTTGTGTCGATATCATGATGCAAAGGTAGTGATTTCGTTCTATTTCCAATAAAAAATGTAAAAGGAGGCAAACAAAATATGTTGTCTGTCTCCTTTTATAAGAATTGGAATATGTATTACTTATTTACTGACCACAATCTTTTTTGTTACTGTTTTGTCGCCTTGTGTGACAGATAATATCAGGATGTCAGTATTGTATTCACGGATATCTATTTGCTGTGAAAACAAATGATAATCGTTTTTATATTTTTTCTGGAAAAGCATTTTACCCTGAATATCTGTGATTGCAACTGTAAGATCTTCGGGCAGACATGTCGATAATAAAAATTCTATTGATTCTTTTGCAGGATTAGGTTTAACCTTAAACCTGTCTTCAGAAATCCCCATTTTAATACTTGAATTATTTGGTTTAGCCTCATTTTTTTGCTGAACTTTACTGTTAAGTGAAAAATTAATTAAAATAGGTAAAGAGCCATTTACTGGTTTACCATCCTTTTGAGCCGGTGACATTTCCGGCATTAATTTTACAACCCTTAAGGCTTCTTCTCCGCAGCCATGTCCTATATCTTCCATGATTTCAGCTTTAGTAAGTATTCCTTTTTCGTTGTAGTAGGCCCTAATCTTGCAAGAGCCTTCAATATTATTTTTACGTGCTTCTGAAGGATAATTTAAATGAAGTTTTATAAAATCATTTGTCTTTTTAATTGAACACTTCATTCTCCCAAATATATTATCTAATTCTGCACACTCTTTCCAGTTGACATTATTAGTAAAATAATCTACAATAGGTTTTGATTCTTGATTTGAAGATCTTTTATTTCCTTCCAGCTTAAACTTCACCGGTAAAGTGTACAGTACATCGACATTTTGTCCATTTTGTACTCCTGGTATCCATCTTAAACTTTTGTCATTCATACTCTCTATTACATGGGCTGCTGCTTCACCACAGCCGGCACCGATATCTCTTGCAATTTTGATGTTTCCAAGGCTGCCATCATCACGAACAACAAACTGTAAAACTACTTGTCCTTCTACCTGATTTTTTCGGGCTTCTTGAGGATACTTAAGGTTTTGATATATATACTCAAGCATCTTGGTTTTTGCACAGTCGTCTCTTTCGTGTTCTACTGGCTGGTCTTCGCACCCCGGGAAGCGCGGCATTTGATCGACAACTTTGAATATCTCTCCATTGCTTATTGGCTTTATATGAGGGGTTTCATTATTGTTGATTGATTTTCCATCATTGCCCTGTAATGCAAATTTTACCGGAAGTGTATAAAGTACATTGACATATTTACCATGTTGTTTGCCCGGTATCCATCTTACCGCCATTTTATTCATTCCTTCTACGAGGATTTTCACTTCACTGCCACATCCTTCACCTATCTCCCTAACAACTTTTACATCTTTTATAAGGCCATCAGGTTTTATAACAAATTGTACTACGACCTGTCCTTCGATATTTTTTTTACGGGCCTCGGCCGGATATTTGAGGTTTCTGTAAATATACTCCAGTAACTTGGTTCTGGCACAATCTTCTTTTTCCTTGTCATTATTTATGTCTTCGCACCCTGGGAAGCGTGGCATTTGTTCCACAACCCTGAATATCTCTTTTATTGCAGACTTTGTCGTGATAATGACCACTCCGTTGTTTCCTTCTTCACCATAAAGATTAGTGGCTGATTGACCTTTAAGAACTGATACATTTTCTATATCTCCGGGATGGAGATTTAATTTTTGATCACTTTCCAATTTATTTCCGTCTAATACAAATAAAGGTTTGGATTTCTGACCCAAAAATTGAGTTATAGCCTTTACATTGGATGGTATTGGTGGTGGCGGTGGTGGTGGAATTTGTTCATTAACAGAAGGAGGTGCGGGAGGTTTTGGAATTTCACCATAAAAATTTTTATATGTCTTCATATCTCCTTGGTCCGACAAATAGAAAAACTTTGAAATACCATTAGTATGTTTTACTATGATTCGATCTTCTTCTACTTTTATTGACTCAACACCTTCCGGGATCAGGGCATTTCCATGTAGCATGGGTGGTGGCGGAGGAGGAGGTGGTGGCGCCAATTCACCATATTTTTCCTGAAAAATTTCAGATTCTTTGGAGTCGGACAGATCGTACGATTCTACTACTCCGTTTTTTAAAGTAATTTTGATTGTTTCGTTTTTTACTGAAAGTGTTTGTACATCATTTAAATTTGCACTTTGGGTAGCAGGTATGGTGTCGGTTATAATATCTGCAATTACTTTTTGGATGTCTCCCTTTATCTCAGGAGATGAAAAAACCACTACTAAACCGAGTAGTAATGGCATCACCAATGCATACTTCCATGCAGCATGCCGGTCTGTCTTATTTTTTGTCATCATGTGAATACGTTTTTTGATTTGTGAAGAAAAAATTGATTGGCAAGCGCCATTTCCATGCCTGATTGTGACTTGCTGAGCAATAAATCCGTGTAGCTACTTACAGATTTGTCCCTGCAGATAATGTCATCAGCCAGATATTCGTGCGCCTGACGCAAGGCACGTTTGTAAAATATCATCACCGGGTTGAACCAATAAAAAGCCTGTACTATCTCGGCAAACAGGACGTCAACTGTATGCCAGTGTCGTATATGGATTTTTTCATGGTCGAGGATCGTCTGTACATGATCACTCAGTGGCACATGCCGGCTGATATATACACTATTGAAAAATGAAAAAGGGAGATGCACCGCATCGGTGGTGATGAGCGTGTATCCGCTTTTTACATATTTGACACCTGTACTATGGTAAGTCCTTATCCTGTTTAAACCCAAAAACATCCTTACCATCACCACTAAAACTCCGATAAAATAGACCGCACCCAAAGCCATCCACATCAATGCTTCATAGTCTAAGCCTTCATCAGGCGTGACATAAATTTGTTGCATTTCAGCTGCTATATAGCTCCAGTGGACGACCGGCAGGCTCTCCTGTGGCAACTCAATATATGGTGCTAAGGCCGGCACCATGAGCGATAAAATGATAGCCGCCAGGAGATAAGCACGATTGTGCCTGAAGAAGGTCAGTTCTGCCAGCACAAAGTGGTAGATACTGTACAGTGCAATGAGACAGGCGGATGATTGGATGAGATAGGTGAACATAGTCAGTTATTTTTTAAATGAAACATTCAATGATTGTTTTCCATTTATCACAAACGGATTTGTGATTTTTATTGTTGATTTTCCATAATCGACGACATAATCTATATCCTCTTCAAGTCTTATCCCGTTTCCGGATACAAATAAATCTCCCTTTTTTATCTGTACATCTTCTTCCGAGTCATTATTCTTTATTTTGAATGTAGCAGGCAATTTCACTTCTTCACCTTTGGTCAACCTGGTCAGATTTACATCCAGACTTCTGGATTCTTGTTCTTTTAAGGCAGCGATCATAGTAGGTCTGGTTTTTTCCATTATTTGGCTTATTTTGTTTTTATACATCTTCAAAGAGTCTGTATTTTCAGTATCAGAAAACGATTTAATTAATTTTTTAGAATATTCTTCATCTTTGATATGTTTGTAAAATGCATCCACAACTTTGTTGATGTCAAATTTTGGATTTGCAATTTTTACACACCCATACTTTGCAGCTTCACCATATATCTTTTCTGCTTCACTCGGTAGAATAATAGTAACATCACCACTCATATATCCCTTTCTTGAGAGGTAATTTGTTTCTTTTTCCTCACCGTCAACGATGACCAAAGGCCTTTCTGTGGATTGTCTGGTCAAAAGAATGTTCAAGAGCTCCATATGGTCTGGCTCAGTTTTTTCCGGACCTGACAGTGGTGGCGGCGGCGGTGGCGCAGGAGGTTTTGGAAGGTTTTTTATTGATTGTGTTTGTACATCATTTAAATTTGCACTTTGGGTAGCAGGTATGGTGTCGGTTATAATATCTGCAATTACTTTTTGGATGTCTCCCTTTATCTCAGGAGATGCAAAAACCACTACTAAACCGAGTAGTAATGGCATCACCAATGCATACTTCCATGCAGCATGCCGGTCTGTCTTATTTTTTGTCATCATGTGAATACGTTTTTTGATTTGTGAAGAAAAAAATTGATTGGCAAGCGCCATTTCCATGCCTGATTGTGACTTGCTGAGCAATAAATCCGTGTAGCTACTTACAGATTTGTCCCTGCAGATAATGTCATCAGCCAGATATTCGTGCGCCTGACGCAAGGCACGTTTGTAAAATATCATCACCGGGTTGAACCAATAAAAAGCCTGTACTATCTCGGCAAACAGGACGTCAACTGTATGCCAGTGTCGTATATGGATTTTTTCATGGTCGAGGATCGTCTGTACATGATCACTCAGTGGCACATGCCGGCTGATATATACACTATTGAAAAATGAAAAGGGAGATGCACCGCATCGGTGGTGATGAGCGTGTATCCGCTTTTTACATATTTGACACCTGTACTATGGTAAGTCCTTATCCTGTTTAAACCCAAAAACATCCTTACCATCACCACTAAAACTCCGATAAAATAGACCGCACCCAAAGCCATCCACATCAATGCTTCATAGTCTAAGCCTTCATCAGGCGTGACATAAATTTGTTGCATTTCAGCAGCTATATAGCTCCAGTGGACGACCGGCAGGCTCTCCTGTGGCAACTCAATATATGGTGCTAAGGCCGGCACCATGAGCGATAAAATGATAGCCGCCAGGAGATAAGCACGATTGTGCCTGAAGAAGGTCAGTTCTGCCAGCACAAAGTGGTAGATACTGTACAGTGCAATGAGACAGGCGGATGATTGGATGAGATAGGTGAACATAGTCAGTTATTTTGATACATTTACACCTAAAAATCTAATATGAATTTCCTATTACAGCCCAAAATTACTGCAAAATCAGTCTCCGCCGCGGCGGATCACCATTGACTTCGCACCATAGTGATGACTACAGCATAGCTGCACACACTATGATTTGTCGTCAAAAGTGTTGATTTTATTGTAATTTTGGCCTTCATAACGGAATCCTTTTAGATATTTAGGTTACAATTATTTTTTCTTGTTTGCCAATTCCTGCTTGATACGTTCGAGCTCAGTAAGTGTAATATCATTTTCTTTCACCAGAAAAGATACCAGCTCGTTGACTGAACCTTCAAAATAGTTGGAAATAAGTTTTGAGAGCGAAAATCTGGAATATTCTTTTTTGCTGATTGTCGGGAAATACTCGTATGTTTTACCATATGCCTTATGAGCTACAAACCCTTTTTTCTCCAGAATCCTGACGATAGATGAGACTGATGAATGTGGTGGTTTTGGTTCCGGCATTTCTTCGATGAGCGCACTGACTAATGATGGCCCTTTGTCCCAAAATAATTGCATGATTTCCTCTTCCGCTTTTGTCAATTTTTGCATTTGAATTCTTGTTTTTATATATTGTGCTAATTTTGTTTATAGCTTGATTACAACTAACGACACAAATATACAACGTATTATTTAGTTGTGCAACTATTTTATACATTATTTAAAAAAAAATTAAACTACCCAATATTTTACACAGGTCTTATTTCAAATCACCTTTCATAAATCGTTGCTCTTTGAGCAATTTTACACGAATTCGGGCAGTTTCCTTCATGGAGGTGTCTGATGTATTGGCACTTAAAAACTTCTGGTAGTACTCAATGGATTTTGATTTATCTTTGAGATATTGCTCAGACGCGGACGCCATATAAAAATAAACTTTAGGATCGTTGCGGTATTTGAGGCTGGTCTGATAATTTTCAACGGCTTCTTTATAATGACCTGCAGCACTGTTGATACGCGCCAAACCCCGATGATATTGATCCAGATCTTCAGAAATTCCTGCCTTTATGGCTTCATTGAAGAAATACTTTGATTTTTCATATTCATTTTTCTTTTCATGAGCAAGGCCCAGATAAAACAGTGCATACTCAGGATCTCCTTCATTGAGCAATGATTTTTGCAAATGATATACCGACTTGTCCAATGAATCTATCTGCATAAATGCATATCCCAGCATTTTGTTGTAATAATTGTTCAGTTCGGTCAGATAGGTGAGTTTGTGTAGGATACTTGCGCAGGATACGTAATCTTTTAATTTGTATTTTACTCTGCCGTGTAAAAGAGAAAGTCCGATATGAGTACTGTCGATGGCCAAGGCTTTGGTAATTAATGAATCGGCTACATAAGGTTGCTCAAGTGACAACATCATTTCCGACAAACCCTGGACAGCCAGCAAGTCTCTGTCATTGAGTCTGATGGCAGCGCGATAGGATTGTAGTGCTTGTGTAGGTTCGTTGCCTTGTTGAAAAAGACTTCCCAGTTTCCTCAGATAGAATGGATTGCCCGGAAAAATCTTTGAAAGAGCGATGTTATATCTTATGGCTTTGGGCAGGTTTTGTTGTGATTCGTAAATGGATGCGAGTTTTATTTTAGCATCTGTATCGTACAGTGTATCCGTTTCCAGCAGATGATAGTATGTTTTTGCCTTTTGATAGTCGCCCAGCAGATACAGGCAGTTGGCTGCGGATGATAGTGGTTTTTTATAGGAAGTGTCCACGTGATAACAGACCATATATGCCTCAAGCGCTGCAAAATAATCCTGCGATGCCAAAAATGTGTCGCCCTTGTAACACGATTGATCCTGAGCCAGGATCCGCAGATAGCTAACAATAGTCAACAGAATAATATAAAATGGTGACTTCATGCAATGTTATTTTGTTATCATCTTTCAATGATAAAACAAATATACAACGTATAAATTAGTTGCGCAACTATTTTTTACATTTTTTCTTTAGTTGTAAATTCAATAAATTCTTTTCCATATTCCTCTTTGTTTGGAAATGGGAATTTATCTGTCAAATTCTTTGCAATATTCCATTAATTGGCACACTTGACCAAATTATTAAGATCTTCTTTATTCCATGGTCTTAGATTAATTTCTTTTCTCATCTTCTTGGGCCATTTAACCATGTCAACCAACATTCAGGCAAGGGTCAATATTTATAATTACAAATCTGACATTATTGCGTCATTATGCTCCCCGATATCCGGAGGGTCCAACCTTAACCCAAAGTAGGAGTTACCATATATTAGTGGTATTTTAGGTAATTTTGTTTCTGTGCCATCAGGAAGTACGGTATCAAGCAAACCTTTCCCCTCATTGAGCTGAACATCATTAAATAGATCTTCGGGCCGGGCTATTGGTGCAAAAGGTATATCAGCTTGTTCGCATTTTTTAGTTATTTCAGCTTTGGAGTATTGTTTCATCTTTTTTTCTACTTCCGGCAAAAACCATTCGCGTTCAGCTATTCGATCATTATTAGTATTTAGACGAGGGTCATTGAGCCAATTTTGCGATTCAAACACTTCACAAAATCGTATCCAATGCTTTTCACTGATGATACCTATAAAAATTTGCTGACTATCAGATGTGTCGAATATGCGATAGATACTCCATGCGCTTACACGCTCCGGCATAGGAGGTACCGGTGTTTTCGTAATGGCACCATACGCCATATGTTGACCCATCAAAAAAGCGGTAGTTTCAAAGAGAGATGCCTGTACAAATTTACCTTCACCGCTCTTTTCGCGTTCGTAAAGGGCAGTAAGTATTCCAATAAACCCAAACATACCTCCTGTGATATCTATGACCGAAGTTCCTGCCCTAAGAGGGTCTCCTGTCCGACCGGTCATATAAGCCAGACCACCCATCATTTGTACCACTTCATCCATAGCATGCCTTTTTTCATACGGTCCAGGCATAAATCCTTTAAGTGAACAATAAATCAAACGTTTGTTCAATGGCTTTAAATCTTCATATCCGTAACCTAATCTCTCCATTGTGCCGGGCCCAAAGTTTTCGACTACGATGTCAGCTTTTTGAACCAATTTCAATATGACTTCCTTCCCTTTTTCTGACTTAATATCGATGGCAAGACTTTTTTTATTTCGACTATAGAAAGGGAAATATCCAGTACCAAAGCCCTTGAGCCTGCGTGTACTATCGCCTTCGATCGGTTCTATATGGATAACTTCCGCGCCCATGTCTGCCATCAACAAGCCCGTAGTAGGTCCCATGACAGCGTGTGTAAACTCCAAAACCCTAAGCCCTTCCAACGGCAGATTTCCACTCATAGTAATATTGAATTTTTAGGTTAAATAAAAAAACCATGCCAGTAATGACCGACATGGTTTAGAAAAGTGATTTGAGTTATGTTAAAAGGTATAAGATGCGTAAAATAAAATCCTTCTTGGTAATTGCATATAGCCATGTGCATATACACCCTGCTGAGCAGCAACACCTTGTTTTCTTAAAAGAAACGTATCATTATCTGATGCTCCGGCTATATTCACCAATGCTTCCGCGTTTGTAAGATTTCTGGCTAGGACGCCTACTTTTAGCGTATTGCTACTGATTTTGATATTGCCATAGATACCAGCGTTTATATTTGCCAAGGAAGGCAATTCCAGGATATTGGTAGCATCCTGATATCTGTTGGTCACGATGTTGTATCCAAAGTCTGCTCCAAAATATTTGTGTGAATACTCAGCGACAAAGTTGAACATAAATTCAGGAACACCAGGTAGTTTTTTATCCTTAAGATCAAGAGATTTTACTGTTGCACTTTCTTGAATGATTTTGTTGCCAAATAGATCTTTTGCAGGATCGGCCGTGGTAGATATTTTGAAATCTGTGAATCTGGCATTTTGATAAGTGAGAGAAGTATTCAGACTAAGGCCTTTGACCATAGATGGTTTGTATGATAAACTAATTTCAGAACCCATGATTCTGTTACTTCCCAATGGTTTTGAAACAAGAATACCGTTTTCAAAAATAGCAGCAAGCCGATTGTTGATCTGAGTGTGAAACAATGCAAAATCAAGGCTTAAATCACCAAAAGTATTTCTGTATCCTATTTCTGTGTTGTATATGATTTCGTTCTTATTGATTCCGTTTGGTGCTCTCAATAATGTTCTATTAGTAGCACTCGTCCACTCGAGAGATGTGAAAGCTGTATAATCCGGCATACGAAAAGCTCTGTTGAAGTTACCATAGATGGCAGAGCTTTCAGTCAACTGGTAATTGGCTCCGATAGTGCCTGACCAGTCAGAAAACTTTTCAACTCTGGTGAGTGCACTGTCCGCCGGAAATTTGGTTTCGGTCATATCTATGTTCAGGTCATCATATCTGAATCCAAGTAATACATTTAATTTATCTCCTATTTTAATTTCATCTCCCGCATAAAATGCCATTACTCTCTCTGTATAGTCACCTCTGCGGGTGATACCTCCATTTTGAATGGCGAAGTTTCCGTCAGTTCCCAATGCAACAGGTACACCGGTAAAGGCACCTTGTAATCGCAAACTGTCAGGTTTAGTATTGCTACCGTGTGCAAGGCTGTATGTAGTAGGAAGTAAATTTATGCTTGAGTAATAAGCCCCTGCTGAAAATTTATGCGTCATACTTCCTCCTTCGATGGTTTTTGAAATTTTAAAATCATTGATGATTTCCTTGTCAGCATTGTCACCGTCCAAAAGCAATCTGGATACATTGTTGGCATTATAGTATGCAGGAAGTGCAAATCCGTATTTTGTACCTGTCTCCATATCCTGATATCTGATGTGGTTTTCGACTTCAAAACCCGAACCGATATCATATCTGATACGTGCACCTGCGTGAAATCCTTTTGCATAAGATCCTCCATCCAAGGCTGTCCCAAAATTTCTAATTATTTCGTTTCCTTTGTCATCTTTGAGAGATACTTGTGTAGCAGGATTTTTAGCATTTCTTACCATGATTCTGTAGTTAATCTTACTGGCATTTGGAAAATTGTAAGTATCTGTATTTTTCCATCCGGGTGCCAGTTTAAGTGTATTGGCATCTACAGCGACATCTGCGAGGTTCTGGAAATTGAAATCTGCATACTGTCCGTAAACCCTAAGACTACCTTTATTGGAGGGAAACAGAAAATCTACATTTCCCCTGAGTTGGAAACCATCATCATTGTAGCCGGTATTTCTGAAACCAGTATCATTCAACTTCCATCCTCCGATATTGAAACGAATGTTTTCTGAGATAGGTCCATTTAAGTTGAAGTCAGCTCTGTAGTTGAATCCTCCTTTATCTAAAATATCATTATAGTTAGTAAGTCTCACAGACCCTCCGAGCTTACTGCCACCGGTTTTTGTGATCATGTTTATAACACCTGCAGCAGCCCCTCTTCCAAATAATGTCGCCGCGGATCCTTTTACTAGTTCGACTCTCTCTATATTATTGTCAAAACCAAATCCATTTTCAGGCAATTTTCCCGGTGTTGCAAGCGTGGGAATACCGTCTAGTAATACGGCAGTATAAGCCATACCTCCTAGAGGTGTACCATCTGGAAACCCTCGCAATCTGATGTTATTTCTTCTTCCCTGGTTAGGATTTACAAATACCCCCGGAACATTTTGGAGCGCTTCGTTGTATGATTCCGGTTTTAGTGTTTCAAGTTTTTTGGCATTGACCGTCTCGACTGTAGCAGGGGCCACTAATTTTCGCATTGCTGATCTGCTTGCTGTGACTACTACATCTTCAAGTAATGTCCCTTCATCTGAAAACTGGGTATTGATTCGACTTTGCCCGTCTAATTTTACTTCAATGTTCTTAAACCCGATGTAGCTAACCACCAATACTGCATCATCTGAAGACACATTTAATGAAAATTCTCCTTCTACATCAGTAATAGTCGCATTATTGATTCCTTTTTCTGTGACTGAAGCGCCTATCGCAGGCGAATTATCAGGTAACGTAATTCTACCTGTTACAGCCTTTTGCGCATAAGAAAACCCAACAGAAAATAAAACTAAAAATAGTGATAAATTCCTTTTGATTTTGATCATTTGCCTCAATGATTTCATTTTTAAGAGATTGTTTTGATTAATAAAAAGATTGATTGAAATAGTTAAGTAATTTAACTATAATACAAAAGTAGTTAATTTGCTTAACTATTATAATTTTGAATAAAAAAAATTAAAAATTTTTGTAAAACTTATATCATGTTTCCAAATGTGGTGTGTATAACAAATTGCACAAATTCATATTTTCTTCCCCGCTACCCTCATTCCCTAAAGAGCCTGTCAAGCTACGCTTGAGACGCCCCACCCTTTACCACTCTTCAGACATCTGATCTCCCCTTCAGGGGCCTTCAGGGGTCGGGGGTAAATTGATGAAATATTCCATCTAGACACATTCTCAAAAGTGCCGTTTGCTCGTTTTCATTCTTACCCTAAAAGAAGTGCAATATGTTATACACACCCAAATGTGCCATTCAAAAGAATAATATTAGTTTGATTTTACTTACTATTGAATTAATATAACGACTTATGCTTTTTTGAAATAAAAGAAGCAGTCAGAAAATGTTATAAAATTCTATTAGTTAATTTACTTTTGGTATTATGTTGCTCAAACCAAAATTGATAATTAATGACTTATCAATAAAAGTAATCCTTATTTGACGGCTACATCTTCATAATCTCCGTATTTTTTTAGATAGTTGACCATACCGCCTTCTTTCATTATTTTTATCATCACCGGAGACAAAGCATTGCAAGTATAGAACTTTTCCTTTGTTATATTTTTGACATAATTCTTTTCTATTTCAATTTCTAAGACATCGCCTTTTTCAATATCATGATCTGGTATTTCGATGACCGGCAACCCAACATTGATGGCATTTCTAAAAAAAATGCGGGCAAAGTATCGGGCTATCACCAAAGAAACTCCTGACTGAAGAAGTGCCAACGGAGCTTGTTCACGACTGGATCCACAGCCGAAATTATCTCCTGCTACCACGATATCTCCTTTTATAATGGTAGTGGCAAAAGAAGGATCCAGGTCTTCCATACAATGTTGTGCCAGCGTACTCATGTCCAGCGTTTTGGTATATTTGCCGGGAATGATTCGGTCTGTATCGATATTGTCCCCATAAACGTATTTGGTCTTCATGATAATCTTTAAAAAGTGAGTAAGTTATTGTTCTACAAAATCCAGATTATTGTGAAATGTCTCTTCCAGGTTTGTATAAGCCCAGGCAGCTATACCCACAGAGAGTATTCCTACTATGATAGCAGCATGATATGCCCCGACATAGTTATTGAAAAAGGTAAATGCTATTGTCTGTGGAATGACAGAAGCCCTTAATAGATTAAGAGAAGATGTTGTGGCTGTGGCCCTGAGATTTGTACCTGTTTGTTCAGCGGCCAGTGTCAGCAATACAATAGTATAACCTGCACTAATGCCCATAAACAAGAATAGACCGTAATACCACATTTCTGATGTTTTTCCCACTAAAAAGTATAGCGCCAGCAAAAGCGCAAAACTTCCCAGATACAGTTGTATCGCTTTTTTTCGGCTTTGCAGCCATTGACTGACCATGCCGCAGGAAAAATCACCAAAAGTAAACCCAATAAAAAAAACCATAAAAACGGTACTCACCTTGGGAATGGTAGTCATGCCCATAGCTTTTGCTATCTCAGGAGTAAAGGTCATGACTACTCCATTGACAAACCAACCAGGAAATCCCATCAAAATGACACTTATGTATTTTTTAAATAATTTTTTATTTTTTACAAGCATCAGAAAATTTCCTTTTTCGACTTTTGTCTCCTGCAGTCGCTCATAAAAACCCGACTCCAACAATCCCAGCCTAAGAAATAAAAGAACCAATCCCATGATGCCACCAAGCTGATAAGTAAACTCCCAGGAATATCTGCCTCCTATGACACTCCCAAAAATAGCACCCAGCATACCAAAAGATGCAATGATCGCAGGGCCAATACCCCGATACTTTTGAGGCAAAAGCTCTGTAGTCAAGGTGATAGCAGCACCCAGTTCCCCGGCAAGTCCGACACCTGCAACAAATCTTAATAAAAGATACACGTCATAAGATGGCGCATATGCACAGGCAAATGTAGCTAAGCTATACATTAGTATGGATCCAAACAAAACGGTTAGTCTCCCTTTTTTGTCCCCAAGTATACCCCACAAAAATCCACCTGTCAGCATTCCTATCATCTGTATATTCAATAGCCAGATTCCTTTTGACAAAAGTTCAGATTCAGGTACACCAAGTGACAAAAGACTTGCCTGCCTTACCACACTAACTATGATGATATCGTAGAGATCGACAAAGAAACCTAACGATGAAGCGACTACTGCAAGTACCATTGTTTTGGAAACCTTATTTACTTCTTGACTCATTGTTGGATTAATTTTAGAAATTACAGAAGTTGGGCAGGATTAGTGATTTCACCGGTCAATGCGGAAGCGGCTACCGTCGCAGGTGCCGCAAGATAGATATCGGAATGTGGATTTCCCATTCTTCCTTTAAAATTTCGGTTGGCCGCAGAAATAACGGTTTCTCCATTTCCGGGTACGCCCTCATGTGTACCTACGCAAGGACCACAACCGGGATTGATGATAGTGGCTCCGGCTTCAACCAATGTATAAGCAGTACCATCCAGCATTGCTTCAAGTAAAACTTTGCGGGAAGCCGGTGCTATGATGAAACGAACACCGGATTTTATCTTTTTACCTTTAAGTATAGCAGCTGCCACATGCAAATCTTCCAATCTTCCATTGCCACAAGTGCCAATAAAAGCATAGTTTATTTTTGTTCTTAAATGTGGGTCAATATTCATAACATTATCAGGAGACTCAGGTGCTGCAATTTGGGGGTTTAGATCCGAAACATCAAACTCAAAGGTTTTAACGTAACTAGCGGTAACGTCCGGGAAAACTGCGTTAAAGTCATAATCAAGTTTCAATCCTTTAGGGTGAATAAAACCAGTTTTGGCTCCCATCTCTGCCAGCATATTGGCTACACACATTCTGTCTGAAAGTCCCATAGCTTCAAAAGTCTCACCATGAAATTCTACAGAAAGATAAGTCGCACCGGATATTGTGATTTTACCGGTCAGATACAACACAAGATCTTTGGCATGTACACCTTTTTGTAATATACCATTACATATAACTCTGATGGTAGCCGGTGTTTTCAGCCATGTTTTGCCCGTAAGCATGATGGCTCCCAAATCTGTACTACCCATACCACAGGCAAATGCATTAAGTGCCCCACCAGTAGGAGTATGCGAGTCCGCTCCCATGAAGATGTCGCCCGGCTTGATGTGTCTTTTTTCCATGATGACCTGATGACAGACTCCTTCACCTATGTCATACAGCGGAAATCCCTGCTCTGATGCAAAATCACGCATCATTTGATGCAGGTTGGCAATTCTTTCATTGGGTGCAGGAGCGGCATGATCGATTATAAATGAGCATTTTGAAGGATTCCATACCCGACTACCACCCATAGACAGAAAGGCTTTGATAGATAATGGAGCTGTGGTATCAGTAGCCATGATACCATCTACAGGAGCTATGACTATATCGTTGGCCTTTACATCATTTCCTGTCTTTATACTCAGGATTTTCTCTGCTATCGTTTTTCCCATTATATTAAAGCTATGCTTTTATTTTGAATCAGTTTATACATCAAACCAGGCAAAGGGTTACCCAATACTTTTTCTATCTCTAAGCTTATCTTTGCTATTTTGCAGATGTCAATACCAGTATCAACGCCCATTTGATCCAGCATATGTACCACGTCTTCGGTGGCAATATTTCCGGTAGCCCCTTTGATAAATGGACAGCCACCCAATCCTCCGAATGCTGTATCTATGATAGTCACACCGGCATTTAATCCGGCATAAAGATTGGCGTAGCCTTTGTTTTCGGTGTTGTGCAGATGCAGACCTATAGGATTATTGCCCGCAATGGAAATAACTTGTTTTATAATTCTATCCACCTGAACAGGATGTGCCATACCTGTACTATCAGCAAGAGACAATTCATCAGCGCCACAAGTAATGAGATATTCAGCCAGATCCATAACCACTTTCTCACTGATTTTGCCTTCAAAGCGGCAACCAAAAGCACACTGAATTCCGCTTCGTACTTTGATATGGTTTTCTTTGGCCAAAGCGATCATTTCCTTAATCTCCATTTTGGCCTGTTCTATAGTTTTACCTGTATTTTTCAGGGAGTGGGTTTCGCTGGCTGATAAGGAAATAGAAAGGTGTTTGGTTCCACAATGTATAGCCCTTTCAAGTCCTTTTTTGTTTAATACCAGCCCGGAAATTAATACTTCCTTTTGTTCATGATTGGATTGTAAAAACAAAGCATCTGTATCAGCCATAGCAGGAACTTTTTCCTTATGCACAAAAGAGCCAATCTGAATTCTTTTGACACCGGCTTCGATCAGATCACGTGTCCAAATCAATTTTTGTTCCGTAGAAAAGATATGAGACAATGTCTGCAAACCATCCCTCAAACCCTGCTCTTCTATGTAAATATAATGATGCATAAAATGATAATCTATGGTTTTTGGTTTAGGTGTTGTTTACTATTTACTTAAGATTAGATACCCTTATCTCATGTTCGATTATTAGTCAACGTCAAATATATAAAGATACAACCGCATACAATAGTTATAAAATAAATATTCTAAAAACTTATCACAAAATTAGTTAACTTATTTAACTATTTATTAGATTTGCAAAAAAATTGTTAAATATGCTTAATTTAAAATTGTTTCCCAAACACACCGGAATATGGGAAGGAACCTATATCCGAATCAACGCAGAAGGTCAAGTAACCAATCAATGGAAAAGCAGGCTGACGATCAAACTGTACGATGATAATAAATATCACCAAGCAAATCACTACATGTGGGATGACGGTCACGAGGAGTTGCATGATTTTGGTGTGTCTTCTTTTGATGAGACAGGAACACTTATTTTTGATTCTCCAAGAATAGAAGGTTATTCATGGGAGACCAGGGACAGTGTTTGTCTTATATGGACATATAAAAATCGCCCTGGTTCCAAGCTTTTTGAAATGATAGACCTTATAGGTGATGGCACGCACAGAGTCAGGAACTGGAGATGGACAGAAGGTGACGAATTTCAGGGTATCACTATGATCAATGAGCGCAAAGTAGCAACGCAGGATGAGATTCCTCCTTCATTTTGGGAAGAATTGCCTGATAGAAGATTCAAAGGCCAAAGCAGAAGTGATCATTAATTTTAATAAAACCACTCTTAAATAATTAAGCTCATTTGCTTAGGGTAAATATTTATTTCTGAGGATTTAGCAATATCGGGTATTATTTTATTTGAACATTGTAATTCAAAAATCGGTAATTTTAAAGGTTATGACAATAACAGAAAAAGTGATGGCGCTGAATAGTGGGAGAGAAAGTGTCCTTCCGGGAGAGTTGGTATGGGTAGATGTTAATTCCGTCATGACTATGGATTATCTGGGTAAACAGTGTTTTAAGGCTTTTGAGAGCCTCAGTCCGGACAAAAAACTATTTGATAAAAATAAAGTGATTTGTGTAAGCGATCATTTGGTTCCGCCACCAACAGAGCAGTGGGCAACCATGCTCAATGAATGGAGGGAAATCGTCAGAAGTTATGATATTCCGTATTTTTATGATCTGGGTAGGCAAGGTATAGCGCACCAGATCATGGTCGAGCAAGGTCACGTCCTACCTGGAAAAGTTTCTATAGGTACAGATAGTCATGCCAATACTTATGGTGCAGTCGGCGCAGTAGGAAATGCTATTGGCGTCACTGATGCCGTAGTAGCCATGGCTACTGGTAAATGTTGGTTGCGGGTTCCGGAATCCGTAAAATTTGTCATCAAAGGTGAGTGGCAACCTTATGTCATGGCAAAAGATCTTAGTCTGCATATCATGGGTATGATGCATTGGAACGGACATTTGATATATAAAGCTTTGGAATATACGGGACCAGCCATCGAAGCATTAAGCATTGCGGGAAGAATGACATTGTGCAATATGACAGTGGATTTAGGCGCAAAAAACGGAATCATAGCGCCGGACCAAAAAACTGTAGATTATCTAAGACCGGTACAAAAATCAGACTGGAAGATGTTGGCAAGTGATGAAAATGCCCGTTATGACGCAGTATATGAAGTAGATGTTACCAATGTTGGACCCACAGTGAGCAAACCCGACAAACTGGACGATGTTGTTCCTGTAGAGGCCGTTGTTGGCACTAAATTCAATAAAGCATTTGTAGGTACATGTACCAATGGAAGAACGGAAGATTTTGCCATCATGGCAGATATACTCAAGGATAAACATATCCACCGGGATGTCAATATGATCTGCATACCTGCCAGTCAGGATGTGTATTTGGAATGTATTGAAAAAGGATATTTTTCTACCCTCATCAAAGCCGGAGCAGCTATAGAAACTCCAAGTTGCGGACCATGTGCCGGTATTCACACTGGTGTAGCGGGTGATGGAGATATAGTTTTAAGTGCCGGAAACAGAAATATGAAGGGCCGTATGGGAAGCAGAAATGCTCAGATCTATCTGACAAGTCCTGCCGTGGTCGCAGCTTCATCGATATTTGGAGTCATCACAGACCCAAGAAACATTAAATGATAAACGAAATAAGTCTTGATATATGATAATAAGAGGAAAAGCGTGGGTAGCCAAAACTTATGTGATGAGTTATGAAATGGTAATTCAGAAGTTTTGGACATCGCCGATAGATAAAGAAGAAAATGCAAAATGGATCATGGCCGGCGTGGATGAAGCATTCAACAAAGAAAACGGGTTTAAGGATCATGGATATACTTTCATAGTTGCAGGCCATAATTTTGCAGGAGGTGGCAAGAGTATTGAGCATTGTATCACTGGTTTGATGGGAGCCGGTATAAAAGCTGTATTTGCGACGAGTTTTGCAAGATTGCAATTCAGAAATGCCATCAACTATGGTATGTCTTTTGTCACCGCAAGAGATATGAATTTAGCATGTGAAACCGGTGATGAACTGGAATATCACCCTGAAACAGGGATGGTATATAATCTGACTAAAAACATCCAATTTCAATGTGTGCCTGTCGCACCTTTTGTGGCAGAAGTGGCTGCATCAGGCGGTCTGATGGAATTTATAAGAAAAAAAATAGCAGACGGGACGGTCTCCGATTTAAAATAAAATGAAGTATGATATCAAGTAAAGCAAAGGATAAACTCAAGAATGGAAGCATCTTGTATGGAGCTATCTCTCCTACATCTGATCCGACTATTTGCGAGTACCTGGGTTGGGCCGGGCTGGATTTTTATATGATAGATGGTGAGCATGGTCCTATCGATGTATCTCAGGCTGTTGACATGATACGTGCGTGCGAAAATACAGGTATCTCTCCGTGGGCAAGGATTAGGGCTGTCGATGAAAAATTAATATTGCAATACATGGATGCCGGGATAGTTGGTGTGATGATGCCGGGTATAGTGAAATTGTCTCAGGTAAAAGAACTGGTAAATGCGATAAAATATCCGCCGTTTGGCAAAAGAGGGCTTGGTCCTGTAAGATCAGCCGACTATCTGGCAGGAACGATGAACCAACTTCAATATATAGAATATGCCAACCAGAATACTTTAGTTTTTCCGCAAATGGAGGACATTGTTTGTATGGATTTTCTGGATGATATGGTAAATATGGAAGGTGTAGATGGTATTATCATCGGCCCCAGAGATCTGGCCATGAGTATGGGATACTATGACGGACCCAATCATCCGGAGGTAAAAGAGATAATTGAAACTGTGTTTGCAAAAACTAAAGCAGCAGGAAAGGTAATCGGTACAGTAGCAGCTACAAAAGAGCAAGCAGATGGCCTTATCCAAAATGGAGCACAGATTATACTAAATTCTGTACAAGGTTTGATAACGTCCGGTGTAAAAGGATTTAAAAGTCTATAAATAAAAAATAACCATCAACTAAAAACCCAAATATATGACATTAATAGTATTGTTCAATCTCAAAGACGAGACTTCACCGATAAAATATGAAACCTGGGCACAAACAGTAGATGTACCCACAGTGAAAAGGTTGACTTCTGTATCTGATTTTAAAGTATTCAAAACTTCAGGAGTTTTAGGAAGTGAGTCGCCTGCACCATATCAATATGTAGAAATCCTTGAAGTCAATGATTTGGAACAATTAGGTAAAGATATCAGTACAGACACCATGAAATCTATTGCTGCACAGTTTCAGGATTTTGCAGACAATCCCACATTTATGATGGCGGGCCAAATAGCCTGATAAAATATATTGATGAAGTTAGGTATAGATATAGGAGGTACATTTACAGATCTGGTTTTATTGAATGAAGCAGATCATAAAATTTATTTTGGCAAAACCCTTACAACCTATCCTGACCCTACATTAGGAATCATCACTGGAATTCATGAAATTACTACAAAAAACCGTTTAGCCATAGCTGATATAAAATCTATAGTACATGGTACGACACTGGTGACCAATGCCATTATAGAGCGCAAAGGAGCAAAGACTGGATTGCTTACTACCAAGGGATTTGAAGATATCCTGGAAATAGGACGCGAAATGAGATATGATATATATGATATTTTTATCACGATGCCAAAACCACTCATCCCTTCGGCTCTCCGAGTGGGCATAGATGAGCGAATGAACAATACCGGACAGATCATCAAAAGTCTGGATGTAAATCAGGTTCGTGAAAAAATCAGATTTTTGGTCAGTAAAGGCGTAAAAAGTATTGCAGTCAGTTACTTACATTCATATGCAAATGCGCAACATGAGCAAATCACAGGACAATTATTATCTGATGAATTTCCTGAAATTACTTACTCACTGAGCAGTGAAGTAATGCCTGAAATCAGGGAGTATGAACGGACCAGCGCTACAGCAATGAATGCTTATGTTCAACCATTGACCCATGAATACCTTACTAATCTCATCAAAAAGCTCAACATCATTGGTTTTTTCGGTAAGCTACACATCATGGATAGTGCGGGAAGACTGACGACAGTAGAAGGAGCGGTGAAAACGCCGGTACAATTGTTGGAGAGCGGACCTGCTGGCGGCACAATGGCAGGTGTTTTTTTTGGCCATATGATAGATAAAAAAGATTTATTGGCATTTGATATGGGTGGCACGACGGCAAAAGCATCCATGATAAGAGACCTGGAGCCTGAAATCACCAACCATTTTGAAGCGGCAAGAGAAAAAAGATTTAAAAAAGGAAGCGGCTTACCGGTTAGAATTCCTGTCATTGATATGATTGAAATAGGTGCCGGCGGCGGAAGCATAGCGTATATCAATCACCTTGGGCTTTTGACGGTAGGTCCGGAAAGTGCATCTTCCACACCGGGACCAGCCTGTTATGGACGAGGTGGCGAACATCCTACAGTGACCGATGCAGATCTAATCCTTGGATTCCTGAATGCAGATTTCTTTTTAGGAGGTACTATGACCTTAAATAAAGAAGCGGCAATTTCTGCGATGAAAAACAAAATTGCTGATCCATTGAGTATCACAGTAGAAGCTGCTGCATGGGGAATTCATCGTATTGTCAATGAAAATATGGCCAATGCAGCTCGGGTACATATCATAGAAAAAGGGTTGGATCCACGATTTTTTTCTATGCTGGCCTTTGGAGGAGCTGGTCCTGTGCATGCTTTTCACACAGCCCGCTTAATGAATGCACCACAACTCATAATACCTGCTGGAGCGGGCGTTTTGAGTGCTTTAGGGTTTTTGGTCAGTCCGGTGGCTAAAGAAGAAATCTTTAGCTATATTTCTGTTTTGGAAAATCTGGATTGGGAAAGAGTCAATGAAATGATTTCAACACTTACCCAAAAGGGAAAACAATTTGTCATGAATGCAGGTATTGATCCTGAGGATATTCAGGTTAATGTGACTTGCGATATGAGGTACGCTGGTCAGGGCCATGATATCCATGTAAAAATGCCCAACGGCACTTTAGGAAAGGCTTCTATGGACGAAATTATCACCAATTTCAAAAAAGAATACAGCACAAGATACGGACGAATTATCGAGGGTATTCAGGTAGAAGCCATTACCTGGAGAATATTGGTCAAAGGACCCTCACCTCGCTTTATTCCCAAACAAGCCGGTATAGAAAGCAGTGAAACGGCTTTAAAAGGACATAGGAATGTTTTTTGGGGTCAGGATTTCGTAAATACACCAGTGTACGAAAGATATGCCCTTACATCTGATATGGTGATAAAAGGCCCTTGTATCATTGAAGAATACGAAAGTACCACTGTCGTAGGGCAAAATGCGAATGTGCGTGTGGATGAATTTAAAAACATCATCATAGAAATGGAATATTGATATGCAGCAATACAACGCAATAGATTTATCCCTGCTCTGGGCACGTTTGATCTCTATAGTAGATGAAGCAGGTACCGCTCTACAGCGCACTGCGTTTTCTTCTGTTACCCGTGAGAGTGCAGATTTTGCCGTAGTTTTACTGGATACCAAAGGTTGATCCATGGTTGTGTGCAGGACATAAGCCCGATATCGGAATAGTGACACCCATTTTTTTTGAAAATAAATTGGTAGGATTCATTGGCTGTATTGCCCATAGTCCGGATATAGGCGGAACACTTTGGGGAGCCAATGCCAAAGATTACTATGAAGAAGGACTCTATATCCCACCGATGAAGCTTTATGATGCAGGCCAAAAAAATGAACCACTCTTTAGCATCATCAGAAACAATGTAAGGGCTGCCGACCAGACTATAGGAGATATTTTAGCTCAGGTAGCGGCAAATGATCAGGGTATAAAATCCCTGCACCGCATGATGGCAGAAAACAAGATCACTGAAATAGATCATCTAGGAAAACAAATCATCGATGCATCTGAAAAGTCGATGCGTGCGGCTATAAAAGCTGCTCCGGACGGAACTTACCATGCAGAATATCACGGTGATGGCGGTGGCAAATCAGAACCGGTTCTCCTCAAGTGTGCTGTCACCATTAAAAATGACAGTATTCATGTAGATTATACAGGCACATCTGCCGCTCATTCATTGGCGATTAATGCCGTACTCAATTATGTTTTTGCCTATACTGCCTATCCCATCAAATGTATCTTTAGTCCGGACGTACCCAACAATGAAGGAAGTTTCAGACCTATCAGCATACACGCACCGGAAGGAAGTCTGCTCAATGCCCAAAAACCCTCGCCGCTTGGAGCACGAAATGTTACCGGCAACATCCTTTATGGTCCTGTAATGAAGGCGCTGAGTCAGGCAGTACCGGACAAGGTTCAGGCTGACTGCGGATCTGCAGTTTGGGTGATGGTACTGAGTGGTAAAAAAGAAAATGGCAAGGAATATGTAGAATATTTATTTCTGGCAGGGGGATATGGTGGCAGAAAAGGACTGGCAGGAGAGCATACCCTTTGTTATCCTACCAATGTGGCAAATGTCCCGATTGAAGTCTTTGAAAATGATGCTCCTGTAGTGGTAACATGCAAAAGTCATATACAAGGAAGTGGTGGCAATGGAAAGTATAAAGGTGGCATGGGACAGCGATTTGCTTATAAAAATATAGGCAAGACACCCATTCATATAAGTAATGTCACTGAAAAAATAAATAATAAAGCTTATGGCCTTTTCGGAGGAAAAGAAGGAAAAAGTGGCAAGATATATATTGTCACAGCACTCGGCAAAAGAAGACACACTCCGATAAAAGGACACGACAAGCTATATTCGGGAGAAGAATTGGTGATGGAATTGCCGGGTGGTGGCGGATATGGATCACCGGAATGACAACAATAGAATTATGACAAATATCTCAGCCTGAAAATATTGAAGTATTAAAAAATAAAACACTAAAAATCTAAAATCATGAGTTACCAGTTACCACCTGTATATACCAAAATCACGAAACATGAAGTTTTTCCTGATTTTGACCATGATGAGCGTGCCAGATATAATTACCTCGCAAACCTAAACAGATATATCTCTACAGCAATAGCTCCCGGCAATAAAACAGCATTTGACAATCGTATAGCTCCTGATTTTGAAAAGGAAGCAGGCCGTCCTTTTAAAGACAGGCACGAGGTCAAAGATGCTATGTCAAAGGATCCTGTGTATCAGATGTGGGCAGCATTGCGAAGAAGTACGATGGAAATGAGACAACAAAATGGAAGGGCAGTGGTGCTGCGACAGGCAAAAGAACTGGCTCAAAAAACACATCTAATCAACAAAAATGCACAAAACCTTCACCTAAAAGATAACTTTGAAGTTCCTGCTTACCTGAAACATGTAGACAATCATCTCATGCCAGGAAGCTACCATACTGAATATTTTCCTGGCGATGTAGCTAATGCTGCCAACTATGATAGTGGTATTTTTGTGACCACTGCCGGTATGCTGGGTCGGTTGACAGATGGTGGCGGCAAAGCTATAGCTAAGTGGGTACGGGATACTTATCCGGAATTTAAGCCTAAAAGAATACTGGATATTGGTTGTGGTCTTGGACATAATACCTTACCTATTGCTTTGGCATATCCTGAAGCAGAAATTATAGCCATAGACGCAGGCGCACCCATGCTCAGATACGGTGCTGCCCGTGCAAGCGCTCTTGGTGTAAAAAATGTAACCTTTGTACAAATGGATGCTGAAAATATGGGAGAAATAGCGGATGCCAGCTTTGATTGGGTTCAATCTACCATGGTTCTACATGAAACCGGCGGCAAAGCAATTCATAATATTTTCGGCGAAATAAAAAGAGTGCTTGCTCCGGGTGGACTGAATTTGCACATAGAGCAGCCACAATATACTCCGGAGATGAGTTATTATGAGCAGTTTATGCGGGATTGGGATGCTTTTTACAACGCCGAGCCATATTGGGGACATATGCATGATCTTGCACCATCTGCATTGATGCAGGAAGCTGGTGTGTCAGAAAATGATTTTATGCAGGTAGGTGTAAAAGCGGTCAATGATCTTGATGACAAAAAACAGGATGGCAAAATTACCGAAGATTTTGGCAGGACTCCGATTTGGAATGTATTTGGTGGATGGAAAAAGTCATAATTTGTTTTCTTAAAAAATTTTCAAAAAATTAGTAAAATGGATAATAACGAATTGTCATCATCACATTCAGGAGGTACAGTGATTTCTGAAGATTTTGATACTTCAGGCATCAACGACATTCTGATGGCAGGGGACAAAGCTAAAGGTGGAAGACCCTATTTTTTGAATGATCCTGCTGTAGAAAGAGTACTGAATATAACCATGGCAGTGGCAACGGAATTGGCTGTAGCAAGGGAGCGTATTGATACACTAGAGAGAATTCTGGAAAGCAAGGGCATCATCAGCAGAAAAGAGATTGAAGATTTTGTTCCGACAGATGCGCAGGGAGAAGAAAGACAACTTTGGCATGCACGCTATGCAGCCCGTATAATGCGGATAGTGCAGCAGGAAATAGATGCAGTGGCGCATCCTGAAAACAATAAAGACATGCACCGGATTGCTGATGAAATCAATGAAATGTAATGCATTCTGTCAAGGAATTTATAGATAAATTTTATCAAGCTATCATAGATAAGGAAGTAGCAGAAATCATCAATTCCTATCATGTCGGCGATGATACTTATGTCATATTGGAAGGGCCCAGACTTTCCACCAAAGGGTATGAAAATATAGCTCCGGGATGGAGAGATTTTTGTAATAGCGCCATTGTCCTAAAAAGTATTGAATGGCTGGAAGGACCGTTTACTTTTGAACAGTCAGATAGCGCCACCTTAGCGGGTGTGATTCGTTTGATTGGAAATATCGGAAAAGATAAAACCTTTGATAACACATTCAGGGCAAGTTTTTTGTTACTGAAAGATCAGGAGAGTTACAAAATCATCCACGAGCATGTATCCGGAGCTTTAGCAGATCCTTATGGTATCGGAGACTGGAAAAATCAAAATAAGGATTGAATTTTAAAATAATCAGCGTATGTATAAGTCATTTATTTTTATAGTATTCAGCATTTTTGTTTTGAACAAAGGGATTGGGCAGGAATCAACTCCTCAAACAGGAATTTCAGGAGTCTATGAAGTAGTACTTGCGGTAAAAGACGTCAATTATTCCATCAAATACTGGAATGAATTCGGTTTTAAAGTCATCGACAGTACATCGATATCTGCAGAGACTGCTTTCGTGCTTTATGGTGTTAAATCCGCATTGAAATCATATCGAATGCAAAATGGAAATATCGATAGTCATGGACTGCTTAGACTTTGGAAATGGGAAAAATCGTTGGGTGATGGTATCGGATACAGTGAGCCAGAAACCATAGGATCGCGTATGGCTGTAATGAAAACCAATGATATCATGCGCCTGTACGATGTGTATGAATTTTTGCGACAGAATAAAAAACCATGGCTGCCAACGGAGCCGATTACTGATGACTTGTTCGGATTGAACAAAGGAGATAGGGACTTCCTGAAAAGGCCGGTTTTAGTTCGGGAAAATGCTGTTTATGGTGAATATTTCAATCATGTATTTTTCCAGCGTTATGGGTATGAAATTCCAGGTTATGGTACGATACATCCGGACACTCCTTTGAAGACGAGCGAGTTTACCCACCATGATTGGATTATTGGTGGTAAAGACATGGAGTCACTCAAATATATCACCGAAGTATTGGGGTTTAAAGCAGAAGCAGCACCAGAAATAAATGGAGATTATTCCAAAGGGCCTAAGCGCGTATTTATCATGCCCGACGGTTACAGCCATCTGTATCAGGGATTTGTTTCGCCCAATAATATTTGCGGCAAACTTAAATTTTTTATACCTAATGGCCCTAAACCGGATAAATCAGATAAACAGCGCCCCGGAGAACTAGGTATCACCATGCACTCGCTATTTGCACCGGATATTTTGAAAATATATCAGGCAGCCGTAAAATACCCGGGTTTGGTGACAACTAAAGTTATTAAAAATGAATTTGGAGAAAAGACATTTACCATCAAAGACAGCGTCAATGTTTTATGGCAGATCATCGAAAAAACCAACACATCCAATAAACCCGAAACCAAAGTAAATTTCACCTTTACAAATAATTAAATTTCTCATCAATGAAAAATATATTCATTACAAGCCTATTACTCATACTGTGCTTTTCTCTGGTAAGCGCTCAAAAAACAAAATCAAAAAAGTATGGCAAAGCCAAACATGAAAAAACTGAAAAACAGTTGGACCTGAGTAACCCGGCTGATAATCTTGATGCCTTTGTAAAGATGCGCGCCTCACTCGATACCAATGAAGTGACCGTATATTACTGGACAGGGCGTATCTATTCATATATTGATGGTGAACGAGGTAAACCACTTTTTGATCTGGAAGCCATGAATATAGCGATCATCAAAAAAGATGGTAACGACTACAAAATGCTGACGCGTGAAGCGGCTATTTACAGAGATATCAATACTGGTAAAATAATAGAAAAATGGTATAATCCATTTATCAGCGACACTGTAGATGTAGTGCATGTGTGGAATGACCCTGTCAATCAAACTTATGCCCTAAAAGGTCGATTTGGAGATTGGGGAGTGCCTTACAAAAAAATGGGTAATGGGCGTGTGGCTATGTATTCGGATATCTTTTTGATGTATCCGTCTCCATTACCGGTGAAGGACTTTCCCGAAAATAGCAGATCAGATCAATATCAGGCAGCAGAGTTGTTTCAGTTTTTCCTTGACGAAAAACAATTACTAAACCCTAAAACCAAAAATATTTACTCTGAAGTAGGCTGGACACGGGTTTCTGACTTCTTGCCCTGGATGCGCATGGGAAGTAAACCCGGGAATCTGGTATATCAGTGTCGTGGATTCAAGACCAATGGAGGATTTGAGACCATTCCGGAAGAATTCAGAAGTTATATCTTGAAACACAAACCTGAATTTGCCGCACCTCCCAAAACTTATGCCACACCCAATATGACCAGCTGGAAGTACTTTAAGGAATTGAAGAAGTGATTTTATGATTTGGTATTTGGTTCAGGTAAATAGTTTACATATTGCTTTTGGATAGTTTGGGCTATTCTTTTCCTGAGTTTTGATGGGGAGATGACCATCATACTACTTCCGAAACCTAGGATCTCTCTTTCCAGCTCAAAATTGAGTTGTACTTTGATAGAAAGGAGTAAACTACCGTCATCATTTCTTTCAATTATCTCTTGACTATGATGTAGTGGTTTTGTTTCTATATAAGGAGCGTTGGCAGCATCTACCCAAAGTTGGATAATTTCAGGTCTGACATTAAGACTCACACTGACGCCGATCACATCCATAAAGTATTCATCAACTGAAGCAATAATGGATGGTCTGTATTTTAAGTTTTCAGCTATTTCAACATTCACCATTCTGTCTAATGCCAAATTTAATATATGATCCGTATTTCCTTTCACACCAAAAAGAAACCATCTGTTTTTGTATTCTTTAAGAAACCATGGGTGAAAGGTCATAATTTGGGCACTTTCAGCCTTAAATGATTTGTACTCGATGAAAAGAACCTTTTTATCCTGAATTGCTTTGTATAATGGATCCAGAAGTTGTATTCCTGTAAGTCTGTCATTTTTTTCGAAATGTATGATAGGAGTTTGTTTACCCGAGGTAGTGTAAACATGATCTTCCAGCTTTTGGACTACTTCATGCAGGTTTTTGAAATGCTCGAAACCTTTGAACTGTTTGAGCAATTCCACTGCTTCTGACATTTGCTGCATATCTGTGTGTGAGATGGGTAGATTCGTGATGCTATATTTGGGGTCTTCGTAGGTATAATATTTTTTATCTACTACGATGATGGGTGCATTATAGCCAAGCTTATCACTGCGCATCATTTGGATATCGTATTGGATAGTGCGGACGGAAGCACCTTTGGAGATGCCTTCGTATTCGTAGAGTGCATCGCTGACTTTATCTACAAGCATATCGAGTGTCCACTTCCGTTGGCGATTGCGGAAGCAGTTGTCAAGGACTTTGTATCTGATGAGGGCGTTTTTGTTGATGGGCATTGTATAAAAGCAATTTGAACGATGAATGATTCGAACAATGAATGATTTAAAAATATTTTCACAAAAGTACAAAATAATTTTTACTACGCAAAAAGACTGCGTACCACACTTTTACCTTTGCATCGTCAATGATGATAAATGAACAAAAAGTTGTTCAAACTCAAAATTAGAATATGACTTTATTCGAATGAATATATGACAAAATAGTTGGCATAGCTCGGAGATTTTATCCCGTAGATGTAGTTGAAGCTACATCGAGGAAAGAAAATTGAGAACGATGTCAAATATGAAGTAAGATTTTCATGTAGTTCAATTCATGTTCTAATTTTGAGTTTATAAAAATATATCACAGTAATGTGTTGAAGAAGTCGCTTTTCTATCTGTAATAGTCCATAGTTGAGAGTTTCTGTATAGCTCCATAGTGCAATGATGATTGTATTCTGACGAGTAAGATGTTTAGTGACGCATAATTTGCGGGTCATGGGTTCGACTCCCATCTCGGTCAAAAGCCGAATAGCTCAGTGGTTAGAGCAGCAAACCACGAATGGCAGGTTCGAATCCTGCACTATCCTTATACGATAGTTAGTGTAGTTGGTTAACACGCCGGATTTAGGTTCCGTTTTTTACTTCCACAGTATCGCACATGACGAATACATTCCGCCTAGAGAATCTTCGGATAATCAAAGCAATCTGTACATCACTTTGAAATCATATCACGAAAAATCTCTGTCAACAAATCATAAACGATGGCCAATCAAATGGAAGAAAATCTATTGATAAAAAGTCGCAAATGATAGCTGATCACAATGGCTCTGACGATGATTCCGTAATGTGTGGACGAATGTATTCTGATTGTGCGTTTTAGTAGTTTTTTAGTAGTAATTTTTAAATATTTTCAAAAATGAAAAAAGTAGTTGTAAACACCAATTGTATCGGTTTGATCTTCAAAAACGGAGAACTTAACCAAGTATTAAATCAGGGCATTTATTGGATGATGCCTTGGACAGAAGTCAGTATCCACGACATGGCAAAACCATTTCCTATGGATATCAATGCAGAAGTATTGAGACTAAATAAGGATTTTGAAGTCAAAACCATCCTTATAGATGTAGCTGATAATCAAATGGTTTTTGTTTACAAAGATAAGGTGTATCATCGTTTATTGACGCCTGGAAAATATTTTTTCTGGAATAATGATGTCAATACTTACCAATTCAAAACAGTAGACTTGTCCAAAATTGAGATAGAATCAGATATCGACAAAAAAGCACTGATGAATCTTTCTGGTACTTATGTGCGAGCGTACAAATTGGAAAGTTTTGAAAAGGGAATTCTTTTTGTAGATGGAGAAATGAAGCAAACCCTTGATGCAGGTACCTATATGTATTGGAAAAACGCGATAGATATTTCAGTGCTAAAAACCGATATGCGACTCATCAATATGGAAATCCCTGGCCAAGAAATTTTGACCAAAGATAAATCGCAGTTGAGATTGAATTTTACCTTACAGTACAAAGTGACGGACATCATCAAAGCTTTGGTAGAGAACAAGGAGTTTGAAAAACAACTCTACGTCATCATGCAATTGGCTATCCGTGAGTACGTGGGCAAATTGACATTTGACGAATTGATGGAAACCAAAGAAAATCTCTCAGAATTTGTCTTAAACGATGTCGTAACGAAAGCCACTGACCTTGGTGTGGAAGTGAAGTCTTGTGGCCTAAAAGACATCATCTTGCCAGGAGATATCCGCGATATCATGAACCAAGTATTGATCGCCGAAAAACGTGCGCAAGCCAATATCATCACACGCCGTGAAGAGACCGCTTCTACACGAAGCTTGCTCAATACTGCAAAATTGATGGAAGACAATGCCATGCTATTCAAACTCAAAGAGATGGAATACGTGGAGAAAATCGCTGACAAAATCAGCCACATCACCTTGTCTGGCAGCGGTCAGGTTGTAGATCAATTGAAGCAGATATTTGTGAAGTAGTAAAATGCAGAACAGTCTATTCACTTAGACTGTTCTATTTTAAATAATTTTGTAAATATATATTATGGATAAATGTAAATTATGTAAAGTTAATGACTTAGACAATACTGGTGCCCATGTTATAACTGAATCTTTAGTTAGACCAACTATCTCAGAAGAAGGGTCTAAAGGTAGAGATAATGAAATCTTATACTCTTTATCTGGAAGAAATTTTGGTAAAAGATTTATCGGTAGAAAAATAAGTGAGGAAAAGATTTTGGAGCTTCAAGGTGATGCATTAACTGAACAGCAGTTAGTTGAAAATTCAAATCCAATTCTTGATTATAATTTAGTATGTAGATCTTGTGAAAATAAGTTCAATCCTATAGAAACATTTTTTATGCAAGATACTAAATCAAAAATAGAAAACTGCGAAAACATTCAGTTGGTGTTAAATTCAAAACATTATCAAGTTACACTTTTATTTATAGTCATAAATATGTGGAGGTTAGCTGAGTCTGATAGCAAAGAGTTTGTTTTGCCTGATGAAGTTAAGGAAGATTTAAGAGTATTAATTGAAAAATTAGAGAAAAAGTCGATAGATGAAGTATTGGGTGATATAGACTTTAGTACTGGGAGTTTGTCTAAAATTAGATTTAGTATGATGTATATGAGACATGATTCGGGTAATAAATCAGCAAATACAATTGCGCTTGGTTCAAATGCGGAGCCCTTATTTATGGTTTTAGGTCAATTAGTATTTACTGTTTTCTTCGATTTTGATAAAATTGGAAATTATAAAATTCCTAGTTTAATCTGCGAAATAACTTCAAAAAACAAAATTAGAAAACAAATATTGAGACAACCTGAAGAATTAATAATTCAATACATCTCTGATTTTAAAAGATTAGCTTTGAATAAAAAAATATTCCGCCATGAGATAAAATATTTTTGGGCTAATGTAAATAATATTACAAGAAAGTGTCATATTAAATTTTACAAATGCCTACCCACAATTGATGTTTTTAAATATGTTCATCATGAAATTAGAAAATTGCCAAGAGGATTTGAATTAAGTGATGTAGATGAAATAATTGCAAGAGTTATAATGGATTGCGGTGTTTATTATAAAAAAAATGGTCTTCCTAGAAAATAAGAAACAAAATGACAGACATTTGCTTAAATATAAGTTTTAATATTCCAAGCCTTGACGACTATTCAAAATCTGAAAAAGCTCTGAAAGTTGAAAGTTCTTTTCATACACATTTAATTATAGAGGATGCAGGGGCAATAGTTCTGAAAATATTTTTTAATAATAAAACTAACTTTGATTATAAGATAACGGATTGGTTAACTGAAGAAAGGTCAGAAAGTGCATTTGGTAAGTCAATTGTTATTAACAATATAAATGAAAGGCCCAACATTGAAATTATTTCTTTTGCAAATTCTTTTGTTAAAGGATGGAATATCAGTACTAATCAATATGAAGGAAATAATAAATTCATAATTTTTAAATTAGGCCAAATTAGAATCGAATATAAACCTGTTAAAAAATATAATTTCGAATCAGAAATTTATTTTACAGACAGTGCTTATAGCCTTATCAATGAAAATTTTAATTCTGATAACTTTTGTTTGAATCCAAACATTTGGGAAAGTATAAATTACCAAAAAGAGCTAGTTGATATTGGAAAAATAAAGTTTATATTTGATTTCTTTAATCAAATTGGAAAAGATAATAATGGATATGACAATCTTATTATTAGAAAACCAAGATTAGTAATAAAACATGATAACTTATCTTTCGAAGAAATTAGTATATATGTAGAATTAATTGTTTCTCTTATGGAACTTTATACCGGCAATGACATTAAAATACATTTCTGGAGACACCATTCCGAATTGTCGACAGTCGTAAAAACTTATGATTATTCTGAAAAAGCTGTATTTAATAAGTTCAATTTTGGCATTGATTTTGATGGCGATTTATATACATTAATTACCAGTATCTCTTTAAAAATGTTAGAGAATACTTCAGTAATTTCTGAGATTACACATAAGTACAATTTAGCTCGAATATCTTCTGGAAGCATAAATCTTGTGCTTTTATTTTCTATTATTGAGAAATTGAAAAAACATTTTGGTATAAAGAATCAGAAAGGAGAAAATTTTCAATTTACTGATCCAAAAATTCATAATAAAATAGATGAATTTTTTGATGAATTATTGGAAGAAATAGAAGACGAATCTCAAAAAACGTCATTCTTAAGCTTAAAAAAAGATAAAATTTCTATGTTAGTATACTTACCATTAAAAGACCAATTTAATGATGGGTTTTTAGAACATGATCTTGATCCAGTAAAATATAACATTGATTTTAAAAGAGTAATAAAAATGAGAAATGAAATTTTTCATGGTAAATTTATTGAACCCGAAAATCAAGAATTGAAGTCAATAAATGATGCTCTTTATAATTTTGTTGGTGCTTTAATTTTGAAGTACCTTCACAGTTGAATTTATTAAGATTGAATTTTCGTTTCGAAAAAGAAAACGATAGTTATGCAGGTTAAGCCACATTACCAGTTTCAACTTAGCTCACCACAATTTTGTCATATAAAAAATAATAATGGAAAATATAGAGTATATTAAAAAAATATTGACTTCACAATTTGAATTAGAATTGTTTGATGCAGCATTGTATAGTTTAAATGATACTACTAACAGATTAAGGTATAATAACTTTGCTTATAGTATTAGAGAATTATCAAGACATTTTCTTCACAATTTATCACCAGAATCTAATGTTAAAAAGTGCTCTTGGTTTAAAGTGGAAACTAAAGACGGAAAACCAACAAGGGCCCAAAGAATAAAATACGCCATTCAAGGTGGTATTAGCAACGAAATTTTAAAAGACTGGGGTTTTGATGTAGACGAACTTAAGGAAATTGTCACGCTAATTATAAATAATATTGATACATTAAATAAATTTACACACATAAATCCTGATGTTTTTAATCTAACTGATTTAGAAATTAATGAAAATAGTGAAAGTGTGTTTAACGCATTTTACATTTTTGTAATGACTATTGAAAACTATAAGGAAAAAATCAAATCATTCTTAGATGGGCAAATTGAAGAGCACATGATTTCATCTGTAGTTTCAAACCATTTTGTAAACGTGGATAGTTTAGCCCCACATTATTCTTTAAATGATAGCGGATTAACTGAATATCACATTTCTGGAATTACGGATAAAGAAATTGTAGTTTCTGTTTTTGGAAGTTTAAACGTAACGTTAGAATATGGTTCTAGGCAGGAAAGACTCGAAGGAGACGGGCTTGATTTAGAAGAATGGTTTCCATTTGAAACAAAAATAAAGTATGAAATTGATATAAATTTTCCTTCGGACAATTATGAAATTGACGATTATGATGTAGATACTTCTGAATGGTATGGAGAAGAAGAATGAAGTTGATTGAACTAAAAAGAATTTATACTAAGGAGTAATTTTTCACTGTTTTACATATACTGGTATGGGATTATTATTCTGATATTTTTTTTCTTGCACCTTCCATCACTTCAGTTTTATAGTCAACTGTAATATCGATTAACCTTCCTTCTTCCACTTCTTTTAACCCTTCTTCGATCAATGAGATAGTTTGATCATCCCAGTGGTCAAATTGAAATTTTTCATTCAACGCAAATTTTACGACTTGTTCTGCATTTTGAAATTCACCACTTTCTATGAGTTTGGCTATATATTCATCATAAGGGCTTTCAAGGATGATTTGCATTTTATTTTGCTTTTCATTGTAAACAAATTGGAAAAGAAATAAGTTTCAACGATTTCAATTACTTACACTGATGACGAATGTGTAATAGATGTCACATATTTTCACTTTCCAGCTACAAAATTCGATAAATCTGCAAGAGAGTAAAAATAATTTTCTCCTACGCAAAAAGATTGCGCACACCGCTTCTACCTTTGCATCATTATTAAATAATGAACGAACAATCATGACAAATCTTCCATTCAACATCGATGCCCTAGAAGAAATGATTTCTTCAGGTTATGTAAAGATGACAAAACATCCGGAGCGACCGCTGTATATCTACAATTATACAGCCAAAGCGCAGTATGAATATATGTGGAATGAAGTGATGATGCTTTGTCGTGGCTTGATTTTGGATGAACATTATGCGATTGTGGCAAGACCGTTTACTAAGTTTTTTAATTATGGTGAAGTGGCTGATCAGCAGATTCCGTCGCTGCCATTTGAAGTGTACGACAAAATGGATGGCTCATTAGGTATTTTGTATTGGTGTAATGATCACCCTTTTATCGCCACGCGTGGGTCATTTATGAGCGAACAAGCCATCAAAGCCAATGAACTTTTACATAGAAAATATGCCAACTGTATCGACAAACTGGACAAAAGTAAAACTTATCTTTTTGAGATTATTTACCCTGAAAATCGTATCGTCATAGACTATGGTCATAAAGAAGAATTGGTTTTATTGGCTATCGTAGATTTAGCTACAGGTGTGGAGTCACCTTTGGCAGATATAGGTTTTCCTGTGGTGAAAAGATATGATGGATTGAATGATCTCGAGGCTATCCGGATGATGCAGATAGACGAAAAGGAAGGTTTTATCATACGTTTTGAGAATGGATTTAGGGTCAAAATCAAGTTTGCCGAGTATGTGCGCCTTCACAGGATCATCACTCAAGTATCTTCTAAAACCATTTGGGAGCATCTGCGAGATAACCAATCTTTGGACGAATTGTTGGAAAAAGTACCTGATGAGTTTTATCAGTGGGTACGTACGACGATTGATGAATTTTGGGAAGCCTATCGAAATATAGAAGCCGAGGCAAAAGCTGAATACAAAGAGCTGGAAGACCGAAAGGCAACCGCTTTTTATTTTCAGACATGTAAACATCCTGCCATCCTATTTAAGATGTACGAAAAAAGACCGTACGATGCCATCATTTGGAAGTTGTTGAAGCCGAAGTTTGAGAGACCATTTAGGAATGATTTAGAAATATAAAAGAATAAAAAATGATTATAAAAATTAATTGCAAAAATGAATTTCTGTTAGATATTCTTAATAGAAATCCAAACACGGATTTTGGTGTATATGCAAGGCCACTTAAAAAAGGTGTTGTAATCGGAAATGTAATTACTTCTCATCAATATGATATTGTTTTTCAAGATACCAAGTATAGTTATTTACCTGAAGAAAGCAATCAAATTGATTTTCAGAGTTATTGCAGCCCATTAGTGGTGATGGATATTTGTACTGACTTTTTCAGTCATTTGCTTAAGGCAAAGTATGAAGTTATGTCCAAAGAATTGTCATGGTTACATAGGACTATTGGTGATATCGATACAGAAAAATGTATCATAAATATACCTTCCTTTTATATTAATTCTAGTTGGGTGCGAAATGGGTCATTCCTTCTTTCGAAATATTTTGACGGTATAACAATAGAACACCAGAAAGGATACAATTATACTCTGATGATTGAAGCCAATTCTGTTTTTGATGCTATCAATTTGCTTAGTTTGACAGCATTATTTACGCATATCACAAATGAATATGGCATTTACACTTATATTGATGAATCATTTGCAGATAAGTATGCCAGGATTTTGACCAATCTTGATAATGTACCGTATTTTGTATTTTATCTTTTCATTAAAAGAGCAGTGCGGTCTGAAAAGTTGTTTTTGATGGTGAAGCCAGTTTTTGAATCATACCTTCTCAAACAAGGTCTTAATACAAAACTGACATGGTACCCAACTCATCAGGCAAGAATTATTTATATTATAGATAAGTTAGATTTTAATATCCCTATTCTCGATATTGGTTGTGGAGAATTGCTTTATTATAAAAAAGTAATGAGTAAAGGTTTCAAATTATCTTATTATGCAGTAGATAGTGATGAAAAGTTTGAAGACATTGCAATAGCGATAGGCTCAAGATACTCTGAAAATAATTTATCATTTTTCTCAGATTTGAATCAATATCCGGATCAAGAAAAAGTAAGCATTATCATGTCAGAAGTGATAGAACACAATACAAAGGAGAATGCTTTGTCACTTATTAAACGAGCTTTAAGTCTGAATTTTGCATCCATTATTGTCACTACACCAAATGCTGATTTTAATAAATATTATAGCGAAACAATGGAGCGAAGACATGAAGATCATCAATTTGAACCATCAGCTGATGAATTTAAGAAACTGATTTGGGAAGGTGTAAACAATGACGAAACTCTGGAAGTATATTTTGATTTTATCGGTGACAATATTAATGGAGTCCAACCTACACAAGTCTGTATAATCACTAAAAAAGAAGTAAAATGAACGAAAAACGAAATATAAAAAACAGAATAGAATGGTTTTGTCAGAACAAGATAAATGCCTTTTCACCAACGATCTCTCCGGCCCCAAAATCATGGGAAAAGAATGAAATCGAATCTCCGTTTGAAGGGTTAAAATACTATTTCGATCGTGGTGTAACACATTTCGTAGTTCAAAAAAAATATATGGGCTCTTATTGCGACATATATTTGAAAAAAGAGATCAATGATAGTTATTTTGTGAGTAGAAATGGCCATAAAGTAATGCATATTGATGTAGAAAAAGCAATAATGGCTTGTGCAGATATACATGCTAGATTTGATTGGCAAGATCTAAGTTTAGTAATCATACAGGCCGAAATGTTGCCATGGAGTGTACTAGGCAAAGGATTGATCAATAATGAGTTTTGGGCTTATCATCATTCGCACAAGACGCATCATGATTATCTCAAACAATCAGAATTGTATGACAAAATAGAAATGGTAAGGTCATCAGAAACCTATCAAAAATATATTTCTGATAAAAAAGTGTTAGGTGAAAAGGCCATTAAGAAAGAATATCCTTCACATGTTTCTAGGCAGTATGATTCTATTGAAGCTTTTAAAGTATTAGATCTTGATATGTACGAAAAAGGGATCAACATTTATGGGGATCAAATTTTGCATTTCGGAATTGAAGGTGAAATATGCTTTAAACCATTTAATATACTCAAAAAAGTATTTGATGATGGGACAGAATTAGTTGTAAATGATAATATTAGTTTTAAGGAAGTAAGTGATGATGAGTTTTTAGAATTTACAATTGAGACACTTGACGACCTAGAAGTCAAATCAGATTTAGTAACCGAATGGTTTCATAAATTATCGTTAGATAAGGAAGAAGGTATTGTAATAAAACCGCGTATTACGTTTATTAAAAATTTGCCACCAGCATTGAAAGTGAGAAACAACCAATATTTGGTGATGATTTATGGCATCGACTTTATTAACAACTATCCATACAACATGCAAAAAAGGAATATTGATAAAAAAATCCAATGTTCTATAAACGATTGGGCTATCAATCATGCTTTGTTAAAGGTAAAATATAAGGATATTCATTCTGAAAATTACCACTTAAAAAATTTGGTTTATGATCGTATAATGGGAGAAAAAATAGAATCTACCATTGATTCGCGACTTTAATCGTTTGTATTTTATTTTAGTTATTCTTTCAAAAATTAAAAATTGTAATGAGCAAATATAAAAATCCACAATTATTAATCCTAGTAGGTCCACCAGGTTCTGGTAAGTCCACTTTTGCAAAATATCACTTAAGAACTGAAGAAAACTGGTTTAGAGTAAATAGAGATGATTTACGTTTGATGCAATTTAGTCAAGAAAATTTGAGTGAAGATGAAGAAGCTTTGCTCACCAAAATGGTAGATAGTGCGATCATATCTATGCTTAATAATAAAGTCAATGTTTTAGTAGATGCCACGCACACCAGAAAGGAATTCTTAAATCAATACATCATTAAGTTTAACCATCTAGCCGATATTTCTTTTAAATTATTTGAAGTAGATACGGAAGAATTGAAGCAAAGAGTGATTCAAAGACACCAAGAAACAGGAAAATTTATTCCACCAAATGTCTTAAAGCGATTTATTGAACAATATGAAAATGTAAAAAATAACTTTGATTTTTCCATGAGGCCTAAAATTCGTCCAGAAAACAAAACACGTACCCAAGACCCATCCCTACCCAAAGCCATCATCTGCGATCTTGACGGTACATTATGTCTTATGAATGGTCGTAGCCCTTTTGATTCATCAAAGTGTGATCAAGACCTTCCCAATATTCCTGTGGTCAATATGGTCAAAAATTACCATCAGTTGGGATACAAGATTATTTTGGCATCGGGAAGGGAAGATACTTACAAGCCACAGACGATAGCATGGCTAGAGCGATTCGGTATAACCTATGATATGTTGATCATGAGGGTTGCCGGTGATTTCAGGAAGGATTCGATCATCAAAAAAGAAATGTTTATCAATCATATTGAAGGGAAGTACAATATTGAATTAGTCCTTGACGATAGAAATCAGGTGGTAGATCTTTGGCGCAATGACCTACAACTTCCATGTTTTCAGGTATTTTATGGAGATTTTTGATGGACGATGGGGAGAATAAATGAGCGACAATTTGAGTAATCATTTTGTCGCTCATATCTATATTATTTTAGTAATTTAGGTAAAAAGGTACCTACCAATGATCCTATTCCACCTCCAGCCAAAGCTGTAACTATAGACCCAATTGAAAAGTTTGAATCACCTAAAACGCCCATAAGACCTCCTACTACATTGCCTAAATTGCCACCAACTGCACCAAGTATAAGGTTCATGATCATACTTTGACCATTGGGTTTTGCCATATTCGCACCATATCCGACATCTCCTCCCAATACTGAACATTTTTAATTTGGAAAGGACTACTTTTATTATTTAATTCCTTTCTTCGTCAGTCCTATCTGAAAATATCCTTTCATGTTGATCCCGATGCGATGGCTGTCCACATCTGACCAAATATAATTGATGGGTACTTCTTCACCGGACTTAAATACGGCAATTTGTAATATTTCAAGGTTTTTACCATAAATAAGCTGACCTAATCGGGCTTCGTACCCCGTTTCAGACCCATCAGAAAATTTTATTTTTTGTCTGTCGCCTTGATTATGAAACTGTAAACCTCTTATGGCATCCATCTCCTTTGCGCCCTCTTTTTTTGCAGCTGCCCATCCGGTATAATATTCTACTTTTCTTAGCCTGTGTGGTATTTTGGCTTTGTGGCCGAAGACATACTTCCCATCTTCGTCTTCAGCCTCATCGCGTATCCACAATTCTTTGTCGTTGAGCATCAGACTATCGGTGATGAAAATACGTTTTCCGCTTCTTTTCGATATAAAATTGCAGGCGCGAGGTTTCATAAATCCGATAAAATGGTCTTTGTTTTTTTGCCAGAACACCTCACATCCTGGTGATGCGGTGAGTTGTTCCTTATTTAGTTGGGTCAAAATCGACTTATCTTTATGAGCGTTAGTGTAGATAGAATCCAGAGACTTGTCTTTAAATGAATAGATATCCAACTGGATGGCCTTTTCTTTTTTATTTTCTGAAAAGCTGTAAATCCGCTGACGATAGACTTTCGACGGATCGTTGTCAAAGTATTGTTTTACAAAAAACACATTTGCGCCCATCCAAGGTAAATCCACCGGCTCAAAAATAGAATGTATGTGCTCGTGGATCAAATCTTTGACAATGCTGTCTTCCTTTTCTTTATGTACTTGCTGGTAATTGTTAAATTCACCGGTAAACCAAGTTTTCAAGAGTGCCATCTGACTAATGGGAGCTGATTTAGATTTTTTTTGGGCAAATACTGAATGTTGACAAGCCACAGATAACGTGATGATTAAAACAAAATGGAAAAGAAAGCGCATGATATTTACATTTTAGAAAACAAAATTAGTTAATTTAATTAACTAATTAAATATATTATTATAATTTTAACCCAAAATCAATACAATGTCCGGTTCAAGAATCTTTTTCGGATGGTGGGTGCTTGCGGCACTTTTTATTATCTACTCCATTACCAACGGAGTGATACTCAATACGTTACCCTTGTTTTATCCTGAATTGATCAGGGAATATGGCTGGACTCAAGATCAGGTAACACGGCCTGCACAGTTACTTTTCCTTTTGGTGGCCATTTTTTCACCTTTTGCAGGACTCTGGATGGACAAATTGCATATAAAAAGAATGATGTATCTGGGGACGGCACTTATTTTGTTGGGCTTTATACTTTTTTCGAGGATAAGCAGTATTTCTATGTTGATGGTTACATATTTTGTTTTTGCGATGGGTATCACTCTGGCAGGTATTATACCGAGTATGAAGATCGTTACCAACTGGTTTGTACAATCCAGAGGTATGGCCGTTGGCATTCTACTGGTTGGTTCAAGTATAGGCGGCGCTATATTCAACCAGATTGCGGGATCACTTATTATATCTCAAGGCTGGCGGATGGCATTGATTAGCTTGGGAGTAATGTCAGCGATTGCGATCATATTGCCGATGTTGATTGCAGTAAGAGTCCACCCATCATCCATGCAGTTGTTGCCGGACGGCATTGCGCGTCAGGAGATGACCAGTACACATATTTCGGATTCAAATGGATTTAAATATGGTGAGCTCCTGAAGAGTAAAGTTTTTTATCTTTTAGTATTTGTAACCGGTGCGATGTGGTTTTGTATAGTTGGCGTCATACAGCACCAGGCATTGTTTTTCAAAGATTTAGAAACTACAACCGCCTCTAAAAACGTCCTGAGTTTATTTTTCCTTTGCAGTGTATTGGGTAAGATCATCTTTGGTAAATTGAGCGACCATTATCCCAAAAGAAGTATCATGTTTCTTGCTGTGGTCAATCTGGCTTTAGGTGCGCTGGTACTGACTGTTATCAAGTCCAATCCTGATATGCTTTTATGGGTATATGCAGTCGTGTTTGGAGTAGGATTTAGCGGCACCTTCACGATGATACAATTATTGATAGCGGAGTATTATCATGGCAGTTCTTATGGAAAGATTTTAGGTGTTTTTACGATGGTAGATACTATGGCCGGCGTTTTGGGAATCATGACTCTCGGAATACTAAGGACTAAATCGGGTAGTTATGATCAGGCTTTTATGATTTTACTGATTATTTCTATATTAGCCGCCGTTTGTGTGCTACTTTTGCCGAGAAATCAGAAAATATGATTAAAAAGAGATTGGAAGAATCATTGCTGTTGCGAATGATTCTGGTAGGCGACAGGTTGAAAAAAAGGCGTGATATTATCAGCCAGAAAATAGGTATCTCTACTCAGCAATGGCTGATTCTTTTGCATATAGCCAAAGACCCGAACATTCCGTTTTTTGAAAATGACGACCACAAAAAAGACCTCATGCCCAATGAAATTGCATCAACATTGGGAACAACCCGTCCCAATGTAACAGTCATGATCAACGGTCTTTTGGAAAAAGGCCTCATAAATGAAGAACAGGATCCCGATGATAAACGCAGGAAAAGACTCACCTTAACAGATTCCGGATTAGGGCTGTTGCAAGGATTGCAGGCTAAACGTGAAAAACTCAATTCAGAACTTTTTGCTGGTTTTTCTCCGGAAGAAATGGAAAAAATGATAGTTTTTATTGAAAAATTTATTGTAAATATAGAAACCGGCCCTCATGAGGTATAAAGCACTTGCACTTCAAACAACTTGTCATGCTGTCAATGGATTTACAGAGGCATCTGAATCCCGTAAGGCTATATCTGAAAATATAAAAAATATCGGGAAGCAGGTACGGGCTTCAAAAAATTTCATAGGTCCTGATCTGAAACTGGTAGTCCTCCCGGAATATTTTGCCACGGGTTTTCCGATGGGAGAAAGTATAAGCATCTGGAAAAATAAAGCCTGTTTTGCCGAAAACGACCCACTTTTTGCAGAAATTCAACAAATAGCAAAAGATAACAGCATCTACCTTTCGGGAAATTTTTATGAAAATGACCACCATTTTCATGAATTTTACTTTCAAAGTAGTTTCATCATCAATCCGCATGGTGAATGTATCCTAAAATATCGAAGACTCAACTCTATGTTTGCTGTGACACCTTATGATGTATTGGATAAATACCGTGATATATACGGTAATGATGCATTGTTTCCTGTGATCGATACGGAGATAGGAAAACTGGCATGCGTAGCATCCGAAGAAATCCTGTATCCCGAGATCAGCCGATGTCTTATGATGCGAGGCGCAGAGATCATTTGCCACAATACATCAGAAGTGTCTTCGCCGATATTGACCCAAAAAAATATTGCCAAACAAGCGCGTGCAATTGAGAATATGGCTTATATCATTTCAGCCAATACTTCCGCGATAAAAGGAACAGACTTTCCCTCTGAATCCACAGACGGCAGTTCAAAGATTATCAATTTTGAAGGATTGGTGTTGTGTGAAGCCGGTCAGGGCGAAAGTATGGTAGCCAATACAACTATTGACATCGAAGCCCTCCGATATCATCGCCACCGACCGGGTATGTCCAATTTTATCAGCAGACAACGCAATGCATTATTTGCTGAAAGTTATGCTGCATACGAATTTTATCCGCCCAATACCTGGCATAATGACTTCCAGAAAACCGATTTTATAAAAACACAGATTAAGGTCATAGATTCCAAAATCAAATAGTATAAAAACTCAAATCCTGAAAGTTTAACAGTCAATCCCTAATTTTTACTACCTTTGCGTCCTTAATCCTTGACTTTTTTCTGATGAGACAGTATAAAAGATACCTTATAACATCAGCCTTGCCCTATGCCAATGGCCCTTTGCACATAGGACATCTTGCAGGCGCATATCTTCCTGCAGATATTTATGTCAGATTTCAGAGGCTCATGGGCAAGGATATCGTGTACATTTGCGGTTCTGACGAACACGGTGCAGCCATCACGATCAAGGCCATGAAAGAAAAAAGCACACCTCAGAAGATCGTAGATAAATATCACAATCTTTTTAAAGAGACCTTCAGCCGGATTGGTATATCTTTTGACATGTACCACCGCACATCTGAACAGATACATCATGAAACGTCTCAGGAATTTTTCTCAAAACTGTATTCCAAAGGAGAGTTTGAAGAGAAAGAATCTGAACAATATTATGACGAAAAAGCAAAACAATTTTTAGCGGACAGATATATCATGGGGACTTGCCCAAAATGCGGTAATCCTGATGCTTATGGAGATCAATGTGAAAAGTGTGGCTCGTCACTTAGTCCAACTGAGCTGATCAATCCGATTTCGACCCTCACAGGAGACAAACCTGTTTTGAAAAAAACAGTACACTGGTATCTGCCATTAGATAAATATGAAGAGTGGCTGAGACACTGGATCAATACCGGTGAACTGGATGGTGAGCAATTGCATGATCCGGATCAATGGAAAAATCACGTACTCGGTCAGTGCAAATCATGGTTAGACGGAGGACTTCAACCCCGGGCTATGACCCGTGATCTTGACTGGGGCGTAGATGTGCCGCATCATATCAAAGGTCATGAAGGCAAAAAACTATATGTGTGGATGGATGCCCCGATTGGTTATGTCTCAGCAACAAGACAATGGGCGATAGACCATAAAAAAAACTGGAAAAAATACTGGCAGGATAAAGAAAGTGCCCTGATTCATTTTATCGGCAAGGACAATATCGTTTTTCATTGTCTGATCTTTCCGGCTATCCTTCACGCTCACGGAGACTATAATCTCCCGATCAATGTACCAGCCAATCAGTTTATGAATCTCGAAGGAAGAAAAATTTCTACTTCAAGAAACTGGGCGGTATGGGTACATGAATATCTGGATGAATTTCCGGACCGGCAGGATGAACTTAGATATGCTATGATAAAAAACATGCCTGAACAAAAAGACAGCGAATTTACCTGGAAGAGTTATCAGGATGCCAACAATAATGAACTTGTCAACAACCTCGCCAATTTTGTCAATCGCGTAGTTGTGCTGACCAATAAATATTATGACGGCAAAGTACCCGCCTTTGATGAAAATGCAGAAATCATCAGCCCTGAAGACAAATATGATGCTTCATATCATGATTCAGAACTATTGAGACTTTTTGATGATATTCATGAAATGTGTGATTATGTGAGGTCATTTGACTTTAGGTCTGCCCTGAAAATCCTGATGGATATTTCCACCAAAGGCAACCAGATCTTACAGTTTAACGAGCCTTGGAAAACTATAAAGGATGACCCTGAATCTGTCAAGGTCGTAATGAACCTTTGTTTACAGTATGTAGCTGCCATCGGTGTCATATGCCGGCCATTTATGCCATTTACTTCAGATAAAATCCGGATCCTTCTCAACCAAAAGGCCATTGAAGAAAAAGGAGAACTTGAAAAAATGCTCAACAAGCTAGCAGAAGGCGAGCCTGTCCTTAAAAAAGGGCATAAAATAGGTGAGCCGCTTCACTTATTTACCCGTATAGATGATGCCATCATTCAGCAGCAAATAGATAAACTGAACGCAACTGATCAAAATAATAAAATGACAGTACAGGAAAACGCATCCACCGCACCACACCAATCTGTGAAACCCGAAATCACATATGAAGACTTTACAAAACTGGATATACGCACAGCGACTATAGTACAGGCAGAAAAAATAGAAAAAGCAGATAAGCTTCTGAAACTCACGCTTGATCTGGGTTTTGAGCAGAGGACGGTAGTATCAGGCATAGCGGAGCACTACAAACCAGAGGAAGTCATCGGGAAAAAAGTAAGCCTGTTGGCCAATCTTGCTCCACGTAAAATGAAAGGAGTGGAATCTCAGGGTATGATACTTATGGCTGAAGACACTAAAGGAAAACTGAGTTTCATCAGCCCGGATGCAAATTGGGAAAACGGCCAAAGCATAAAATAAATGACAGCATCAGAAAAAATACTCAAAGAACACCATCTTCGGGTGACTCCATTCAGGGCTGAAGTACTGCAAATATTTACTAATGCCGGCAAAGCACTTTCATCTCATGATATAGAATCACAACTTTCTGATGCAGACAGGATCACTTTGTACAGGACACTGAAGAGCTTTGAAGAAAAAGGCATCATACACAAAGCCATAGATGGTACTATCACCCAAAAATATGCCTTATGTGATGCACACTGCGATGAAGACCACCACCATGATGAGCACGTACATTTTCACTGTGAAAAGTGTGAAAATACTTTTTGTTTGGATCAGGTAGTTGTCCCAAATATCGAACTCCCATCCGGCTTCAAAGTCAAACATACCAATATGGTGGTCAATGGGGTTTGTAAGGATTGTTGCAATTAATTTACATTGATCTTTGATAGTTTGCACATTTAATAAGTATAATATTCAGATTTTTTTATACGTTGTTGTTCTCAATGTTTTTAATATTTTGTTTGCAAATTATTAGATTTAATACCTGATAAATAAGTCTGCATATGCTACACGAGTATGACAAAACCATTGCTCACCATTACAATGCATATAGGCCTCCGCTGCATAAAATCATACTGGAGAAGGCTATAAACAAGGATGCAAAATATAAAAATGGCCTTGACATCGGGTGTGGTACGGGATATTCATCGGTTGCATTGGCGAACTATTGCGATCATGTGACAGGTGTGAATCCAAGTAAGGAAATGATAGATCAGGCAATACAACATAAGCTGGTTAGCTATTATCTTGGTTCGGGCGATTGTTTGCCCGATGGTATTGATAAGATAGATATTGTATGTTTTGCAGGTTCTCTATTTTATACAAAATCTCCAAAACTCATAAGTGAGCTGTTTACACTCCGGGGGAAAGTACTGCCTGTCGGTGGTTTAAAGGAAAAAGTCCTTGCAGCAAGAAGGACCGGCATCACGATTATTAATAAATATTCCTCCTCTTTGGTAGTAAGCCTTAAAAAATTTTATTTCATGTATCTCTGATTTTACTTACGGAGGATGTGAAAAATTGGTTTTTTATTTAATTAAAATTATTTTGCCTTCGTTAGATATTTTAAAGATTTCAAATTTAATTTTTTCTTCTTCAAGACGAATGATATCACTATGATTTACTAAATGAGATTTAAAAACCCCTTTCTTAAATGTTGTGTAAACTTCTACCCCGTTTCCATCAAAAAATTGCAAATAACCAATTCTGGCAATAGATAGTAATTTTGTTGAATTGTAATTCAACAAAATAGATATAATATTATAAAATTCATTTTTATCGACAGTTTCAAATTTTAAGTTTACAATTAATGAATTAAAATTATCAGATAGATATAATTTAAAAATTTGTTTTTCAAACTTATCAGATTCTTTATATTCTAAGTCATTAAATAAATTTATTAATTCAATGTGTTTTAAAATTGAATCTACACATAGCTCAGTGATGTATATGAATCTATCTTTATTAAAATAAAAACTATCAATATCAATGATCAGCTCATTAAGGCTTTCAATCTTGACTATTTCATTTTTGCAAAATACAACTCCATTACCGTCACTAAAGTTATGGTATCCAAGAAATTCTGACCCTTTAATAACTTTAATTTCTTTATTGTGACATGAGATGAAATTTATTGAAATCAAAAGGATTAATAATTTTAATTCCCACATATTTTCTAATTATTTTAAAATAAAATTTGTCAAATGACTTGTTATAATAGAGCATCAACCTCATCAATCCCCCGATGGCAATTTGAAACTGCGATCCAGTAATTTAGAAATTTTAAATTCATCGTCTTATTGATCATTTTATATCCAAATATTGACGATTATGAATTATAGCTGAGTTACATTTTTTTAAAATATGTAGTTATAGTGGACAGAAAATATTCTGCGAAAAATTTAAATCATAATGTATTGTAAGTTAAATAATTATGATTATAATTTTTCGCAATCAATTTTCTGTTTGGTATAATGCATTAAAAAAGCTAAATATAAGGTATCGAAGCCGCAGACTTTGACAATCGGATTTGCAACTAAGAAAAAGTTTAAACTCTAAAACTCAATCAAATTCCTCATCAAACTCGGTTTTCTTTTTTGTTTTATTTTCTTCACTGCCATCCTGAGATAAGTTTTCATATTTGCTGCAGTCAGTTTCTATCAATTCTTCAGCAGGGCGCATGAAAACGGTATTTTTCCCAAAACCCAGGAGGTTGTCTTTTTCAATTTTTGCCAATAACTTTTCAAAATAAGGGCGTGCCATCACCGCTCCCTGACCATCTGAAAGTGTATTGAACCTGATAAATTCCTGATCACCCCCGACCCATGTAGAGATGACAATCTCAGGAGTAAAACCCACAAACCATCCGTCTTTGTAGTCATTGGTGGTGCCTGTTTTTCCGGCTATCTGGCTTTTAAATTTGGATTGAATCCCGCTTGTCACGTACCTGAGCATGTCCACAATCACATAATTGTATGCTGGATTGATGGCCTTCTTTTGTTCCGGGACGGCGGTGTAGATCACTCTACCGTTTTTATCTTCTATCCGAGTGACAAATATAGGCTTGGTGACTACCCCATCATTGGCATAAGCGGTGTAAGCACAAGCCATGTCCATAGCAGAAAGTTCAGGAGTACCCAGACAAATGGAAGGAAAATCCGGAATTTTATCTTTACTGATTCCAAGATTTCCGACCAGATTCTTTACACTCTGTACATTTCCGATTTCTTTCATCAGGAAGACAGAAACAGAGTTTTTGGAGTCTTTGAGTGCTTGCCGTAGCGTGAGATTCTGTCCCGTATATTTATTGTCTGAATTGGAAGGGCACCAGGTACTTATCAGGTTGAAATTGGGATCATTGGCCTGAATACATTGTTTGACATCCTGGACTTTAAAGCAAGGTGACATCGCATTTTCGATGATGGCTGTAGAATATATAAATGGCTTGAATGTGGAGCCAACCTGCCTGTTGGAGTTGACGTGGTCATACTGATAATATTTATGCCCTATACCTCCTACCCATGATAAAATATGCCCCGTTTTTGGGTTTACCGACACCGAACCTATCTGCAAGTGCTGAAGATGATATTTTAATGAATCCATGGGTGTCATTTCCACCATTTTTTCACCGATATCATTGTATGCAAAGACCCGCATCCTCGTTTTTGTGTTGAAAGAGGTATTGACAGCTTTTTGCATTTTGGTCCATTGTGACTTTAGTGTGGGCCAATATTGGCTTTCCATTACTGTCTTGTATTTTTCGATATCATTGTCACTTATAGTCTTACTTTTTAGCAGTTTCTTCAGATGTCCGGGAGTCGATACTTCTTCAAACATCCTGAAGATATCTGTATCGTCCAGTTCTATCCCTTCCAGATTGCCGGAGATATCACTAAATACTTTTGTCAGGTAAGCTTGTTTGATAGTTTTATATCTTTCTGAATCCTTCATCATCTGAATCAATACTTTTTTGCGGGCTTCAGCTTTTGTTTTATCAGCATTGTATGTGATGAAGTCTTTACCTTTCCATCTTTCAAAATACTTGTTCTGCAATGCGGACATATGTTCGTACATAGCCTGCTCGGCATACTTTTGTATTCTGGTATCTATTGTTGTAAATATCTTGAGTCCATCAGTGTAAGGATTGTATTTGCTCCCATCAGGCTTGCGATATTTTGTATCTTCAAGTAGTGTTTTTATCCATTTTGTCAGTTCAGATCTGAAGTAGGGAGCCATACCGTCATAATGTGCCTCCCTTCTGAAATTATCCAGGTTGATTGTTTTTACTCTTTTATTGAGGTATTCTTCTTCAGTCAGAAAACCATTTTTGACCATCTGTTTCAATACAACCGATCTTCTGTTGTGGCTGTTTTGAGGATTTATTTTGGGGTTAAACAATCTTGGATTTTTCAGCATAGCTATGATAACGGCTGCTTCTTCTACGGACAAATTTTTCTGGTTTTTACCAAAATAAGTTTTGGCAGCTGCCCCGATACCTACGGCATCATACAGGAAATCACTTTTGTTGAGATACATCGCCAGTATTTCTTCCTTGGTATATCTTTTTTCAAACTCTATGGCTATGACCCATTCTTTGAGTTTTTGCCACACTCTTTTGTGAAAAGTCGAAGATCGCTGTGTAAAAAACAGTTTTGCGAGTTGCTGTGTGATGGTGCTTGCGCCTCCCTTTTTTCCCATATAAAAGACAGCCCTTCCGGTACTTCTGATATCTATACCGACATGGTCATAAAATCTCTCATCTTCTGTTGCAATGAGCGCTTTGACGATATTGGGATTGATATCCTTAAAATCCAGCCATTCTCTGTTGAATTTAAATATCTTCCCAAACACCTGATTGTCTGCTGATATAAACTGTGAAGCTATTTCATATTTTGGATTTTCAAGCTCTTCAGTATCAGGAAGCAACGCTTTAGAAATGTAAAAAAACAATAAAATGAACAAAATAAGAATGGCCAGCAAAGTGTAAATGATCATTTTCAGATATGATCTTCCCTTTGTGTTACTGGCATTATTTTTTCCTGTGTTTGACATTGTAAAAACTCTGATGACAAGATTGTTATCGCAAAGATATTAAATTGTTCTGACCCAAAGATATTTATAACTCAACCTTATAAAGCATAGTTTCTACAAACTTGTCCAGACTTTTGTCCAGAATGTCATAGACTTCATCAAATCTTCCGTCATAGTAAGGGTCCGGAACAGCAGTATTGCGACCCGGAGACTCAAAGTTCCTGACAAGATGTACCTTTTCTTTTTGGTTTTGATCTTTGCACAACTGTAAAATGTCCCCGTAGTTGGAACTATCCATGGCCAATATCACATCGAAATTGGTGATATCCTGAAGAGAAATTTTTCGGGATATCTGTCGGCTGATATCTGTACCTTTTCGGCGGGCAGCAAAAATGGCTCGTGTGTCAGGAGGTGCTCCATCATGCCATCCGGATGTGCCTGCAGAATCAACTTGCCAATCAAGCTTTTTTTCTGATATCTTTCTTTCGAGTATACCCTGTGCCATAGGAGACCGACAAATATTGCCAAGGCAAACCATTAGTATCTTCATTGCAGAAGTTATTGTTTTTTAATCATTAACCTAAAAATCTAAAATGAATTTCCTATTCCAGACCAAAATTACTGCAAAATAAGACACTGCGTTCATTTTTGACTTCGCACCATAGCGATGCTATGATTTGTCATCAAAAATGCTTATTTTATTGTACTTTTGATCTTCATAACGGAACTCATTTTTGATATTTAGGCTTGATATAACTCATTATTTCTAAATATGTTGTGTGGCACATAGTGAATCCTATAAAATCAGTCCTGTCAAACACCAAAAAGATACATTATCTCCAATCCACATGTAAAGGTCAAGTAAGAACTTTTACAAATGTGTTTTTCCACGGATTAAAATCTATCAGCCAGATAGGACTTAAGCTCATATCTTTTGAATATAAATGCTATACCAAACAGAAAATTGATTGCGAAAATTTATAATCATAATTATTTAAATTACAATACATTATGATTTAATTTTTTTTGCAGAATATTTTCTGTCAACTATAAATACCTTTACATCTTTTTTAACTCATTTTTGTTTTAAATGGTTAGATTATGGTTCTTGCAAAAAAACATTTAAAGAATTTTGGCAGCTTGACTACTATCAGTTTTATCATTCAACAAATAATTTATGAATAGAAATTTAGTCTTAATTTTATTGATAGTCGGTACAAATATATTATTGGGTCAGCCACAACTCAGAAATCATCAGAAATTGGCCTACATCATTTCATCTGATGGTATACGATCTGATGTCGCCATAGAAGTGGATGATCCTGATCAACCGTGGACATTTCAATCAGGTATTAAATATTATGACCGCGCTTTGCTCACAGGAACACGTATCAAAAAAGAACTTAAAAAAGACCTGATTCCAGGAGAAGTAATAGAATATGGTTTTGAAAACAAAAGATTTATGTATGTCAGTTACTATGTAAAAGGCAAGGGAGAAGATATTTTAAAAGCAACTGCCGAAAAATTTAAAGGTGATAAAAATACGGATTACTTTGCCGAGATTGTCCACGATGGCAAAATAAAGCTATTGCGTTTTTACATTCCACCTGTGATCTCAGATGAAGACTATGATGATAAATCCATCATGGAAAAGTATATTCAGGATGCCAGGGATGGATATGATATTCTGATAAGTCGTGAAGGCTTGGGTACAAAAGCTATTCAGGAGATCAATGTAAAGTCTTTCTTTGAAGATTGTCCTTTTGTACTTAATAAATTTGAAAAGGAGCTTTATAAAATCAAACCAGTAAGTGGCCTGAAAAAATTACTTACAAAAGATGGCCTTGCCGGAATCACCCTCGAAAACGCAGCTATGAAAGTTGTAGGAGATTATGAAGAGAAATGTGGGAAATGAACAAATTAACTAGATTTTACTCCACCTTAAAGGTCCCTACAGATTATCTTTCTTAGGTTAAACAAAATTCTTTTATGCTTGTTAACCGCACATGACAGCCATATTGATTTCCTTTTTTATCATCACCTTAGTCAATATTCTGGCCTACATATGGGCATATAAAAAACAAAGCGATCATCTTACTGACATCAGTTACAGCCTTTGTTTTATTGCTGTGACACTTTATTTCCTTGTTGCATACGGCAATTTATCCGCAGGAAGGGTTGTTTTGGCATCGATGGTTATTCTTTGGGGCATAAGGTTAGGCGGATTTCTGTTTTACAGAATTCACAAGATGGGAAAAGATGCAAGATTTGATGCATTCAGAGGGCGTGCCAGTGGGTTTCTGAAATTTTGGCTCCTGCAATCTTTGAGTATTTCCATCATAGTGTTACCCGTCCTGTTTGGGCTTTTGGCACCGGATATTGAAGTCAATATATATGCTCTTTTACTTTGGAGTTTCGGTTGGATATTACAATCCTTTGCCGACTGGCAAAAGTTTTTATTCAGGACCCATTATCCCTCGACATCTTTTATCAGTGATGGTCTGTTCACATATGTCAGACACCCCAATTATACCGGAGAAATTATGGTTTGGATTTCTATTTTCTGGTATGTATCTTCGGTTTTGTCAGGGTGGGAATGGATTGCAGTCATCAGCCCGATTTGGATCATCATCCTTCTTATAGCTATCAGTGGTATACCATTGATTGAAATAGCCAATAAGAAAAAATATGCCGGCAATGCAGATTTCCAGAAATATGTTTCTAAAACCTGGAGGTTGATTCCGTTTGTTTATTAAGAACAAGTCGTGTGTGTATAACTAAATGCAAAAGTGTGTAATTAAAAATTTACCTTGCTCAACCCTCATGCCCCTGAAGGGAAGCCCACCTACTCCATCATAGCTTTAAAAAATTCCATTTGTTATACCCACTGAAATCTTCGACTTTAAGATAATAAATTATCTTTGCCCCTATGAAACAAAGGACATTAAATATTTGCCGGATATTTAATTTAAAAATAGTATTGAGCTCAACGATACTATCAGTTTTCTTTTTTTCGGGTTTTTCTCAGGTAGATGCTGTAGGAAGTGAAAAGATGAAAATGAATATCAGTGGCAATAGTTTAAAAATTCCTTACTTCTCAAACCACTCCCTTGAAGTATCACGCAGCGATATATCACGCGCAGTTGTTGTATTACATGGTGTGGAGAGAAATGCAAGCGATTACTACAATAATTTGATTACTGCCACATTCATGAGGCCAACCTTGTCTGATTCAACTGTCATCATTGCTCCTCAGTTTTTGACAGAAGAAGATATCAACTTTCATAAATTAGATAAAGAACACCTTTACTGGACTGAAGGAGGATGGACATCAGGTTCAAATTCGCGAAGTGAAAGTACCAATCCCAGACCTGCAAGAATCGCATCACTTGCGGTATTAGACAGTGTAATGAGCAGAATCATCAGTACTTTTCCTAATCTTCGTTCTATAGTTTTTGCAGGGCACTCTGCAGGTGGACAAGTGGTCAACAGGTACTCGGCAGCGTCTACTTTTCCAGACGTACTGTGCGAAAAAAATAATGTAATTACAAAGTTTATTGTCGCCAATCCCAGCTCGTACGTGTACATGGATAATAAAAGAGCGGTCAGTGGAAAGATGGACCAGTTTGATGTTCCAAATAATGATTGTTCGGGTTACAATGATTGGAAATTTGGGCTGGACAACCTTTTTACTTACCCGGCGACTACAGGAAGAGGACAAATCAGAAATTTTTTAGGAAAAAGAAATATTGCCTATCTGGTGGGAGAACTGGACAATAATCCCAATTCAAGCTCTTTGGATAATAGTTGTGAAGCCAGGCTCCAGGGAAGACACAGATTAGAAAGAGGAATCATCTACTTCAACTACTTAAAAAATTATTATGGTGAGGAAATCCTGAAACTCCAGACACTTGATATCATACCTAATGCAGGACACGACAACTTCAAAATGTTTACCTCAGAAAAAGGATTATTTCACTTGTTTGAGTCCCGTCCTCAAAACTGTAAACAGACAGCATCTTCTACCAATGAGTCAGCTGCACAGCATGAAATGGAGCTTTTCCCCAATCCAGCATCTTCTGAATTAACCATGAAGATATCAGAAAATGGCGGCGCAGTAACGATTTACAATATGCATGGAATAAAATTAAAATCCATTCCGGACATATCTGATCAAGAAGTTAGAATTGATATCAGTGATTTTAGTCCCGGGCTTTATTTGTTATCCTACCGCCATGGAGCAGAAATAAAAAACAAATTATTTGTAAAGACTGAATAAGCATCAGAATCTACTATTCATTAAAATGTAATACCAAATCCAATATCATATCGCCTGAAGTCAATAGTCATTTCTGAACTAAATTGATTGCCAAGTGACTCATAGTAAGCCGACTGAAACCGGACACCGGCATAAATGTCCAGATATGGGTTGCCTGCGCCAAGACGATAACCAAAAACAGGATTGAAAAACCAACCACCACGGGCATGTGTCTGGCCCAATTCTTCATCGGTAGAGACAAAACCATATCCTGTACGCATTCCAAGATAAGGGGTTTTATTTTTTTTATACATTCCTATCCGCGCTTCAGCATAAGCAGGAAACATATTAAATCCCTGAGTTGCATAATAATTGTCAATTCCTGATCCAACTCCTGCTGCCAGCCAATGATTGAACTGATATCCTCCGCTCACACTAAGGGAATATCCTCCCTGGTTTCTGCTGTATAAAAAAGAAAACTGTGAACGAAGGTACCAGGTCGGAGAATGAAATCTATACAGTTCTTCAACATGGAAAGAGGGTTTTGCCATCTTCACTTTTTTGACATTTTTGGCATACGTTGTGATGATTTCAGTCTCTGAAAGCGCAAATTTGACCGTATCACTATGATCGTATTTGATCAGTTTTCCTTTCAGGATACTCCCATTGGCCAGATATATTATGTCCTTATACTCATCTGATTGTGTGATGCCGCAAAGAGGAATAATCAATAGCCATAAGAACAAAGAATTTTTCATTATTCACCTTTTTTGATACTGCTGATGAGTTTCGGAGACTTGTCATTGGTCACGTCATAGAGATAAAATCCGTCATCTCCTACCATAAACAATCTTTCCTTGCTGAGGGATATCATATCATAGCTGTGGATGTTTGTCACCTCACCCAGCACATTTACATTGGAAGGATCTTTGACATTCAGAACCTTGAATCCGTGGATTCCTTCAGCAAGATATACCCTCTCGCCGTACACTGACAGACCGTGAGGATGTTTCATAGGATAGGATTTTATGAGTTTCGGCTTTAGTACATTGGAAATATCGATGACGTCAAGTTGATTGATGAATCCACGACATTCATTGCCATTTCTGAGGGTGACATAAGCAGTATTTTCATTTACAACTACCGGGTCACAAGCCCTTGCGTGCTCAAACACCGACTGTAGTACAGGCGCTTCAGGTTTGCTATTGTCAAAAATATACATTCCGGCATTAGATCCTACAAATAGTTTGTCTTTATAAGGGAAAATAGTCTCGATACCCCAACCCAACTGGCTGGTGTGTTTGAGCAGAGGACTTTCAGGAACGGAGACTAAATATGATTTTAAAGAAGTCTGGTCTACTACATACAAGTAATCATTCACGACTGTAAATCTTGCAAATGATCCACCTACACCAGTACCGGACGTGCCAGACCCGCTTTTGATCACTGAGCTGGTAGGAGCTGATGATTGATCAAAAGCCACGCCTCCTCCAAAAAAGAAGGATTCTCTATTGAAATTCTGATCAGAACAGTCAAGCACCGTCGTTCGGTCTGATTTTATAGAATATGCGTAATATTGATTAAGATTAGTATTGGCATATTGTGCCTGATAATCTTCAATTCTTTTGACAAGTTTGGGGTTGCTGATATTAGTGATGTCCAATGCCACCAGGTCCATCACATTATCTGCATAAAGGATATTGTTTTTTATAGCAATGTCAAAGTTGCCCGGTATATTGTAAAATCCCAGTTTTACGGGTTTGGATTCATTTTTAAGATCGTAAATGTGTATACCTTTACCTTGATCATTGATAAAAAGATAGGTTTTATAAAAATACATTTTCCCGGGATTTTCCAGTTTTCTCTCAGGTTCTGCCTTTATTTCTTGTCGGATCTGCGCCTTAGTGAGATATACAGGTGTGTACTGTACAAAGGTTCTTGTTTCAGTACATTCGTCGCTAAGACATGATTGTAACATCAAGGTAGATAAAGTAATCAGAAGGAATAATAACTTTTTCATAAAATTCAAATTTTGTAATGATTAGAAATGTTTTTTATAATGTCACACTTTTATTTATATAGACGTTGGTCATTAAAAAATGGTTGGTGAAAATGGATATTAAATTCAATGTCGTTTAGATAAAGTATTTTTACTTGTTTTTACCCATCCCTGCCTTGCCGTACCGTTGGACAGGCAGGCTAAATCCTTCCCTTAGAAGCCCTTAAAAGGGAAGGGCTTCATAATATGGCCTTAACTAATCGACATTGATATTAAATTGTAACAAAAAATTAGATGTCCATTTTTCGGTTGTGAAAGATAATAGACCATGATTAACTTTGCAGCATAAATTTACGGATATTCAGGAAATATGGAACTCACATCAGAAATAATGTTTAAAGCAATAGTTGAAAAAGATACATCATTTGAAGGTATATTTTTTACAGCGGTCAAAACTACCGGCATCTTCTGCAGGCCATCCTGTACGGCGAGAAAACCCAAAATAGAAAATGTAGAGTTTTTAAAGACTTCTAAAGAATGTATACTCAAAGGTTATCGTCCCTGTAAAGTCTGTAAACCACTTGATGCTTTGAATAGTACTCCTGTTGAGTATCAAACCATCATCAAGGAGCTTTCTCAGGATCCATCATTGAAATTAAAGGATTACGATCTTCGCAAAAGAAATATTGAACCAAGTCAAATCAGAAGATGGTTTTTAAAGCACCATGGCATCACTTTTCATGCTTATCAGAGGATGTTCAGGATAAATTCTGCTTTCAAAAAAATCCAAAATGGCCAAAGTGTAACCCATTCAGCGTATGATGCGGGATTCGAATCTTTAAGTGGATTTAGCGATACATTCAAAAGTGTATTTGGGGTATCTCCCAAACAAGGCAAATTGCAAAACATCGTTGATCTGAAACGAATAGAAACCCCTTTGGGGACAATGATTGTTTGTGCATCCAATCATGGAATTTGTCTTCTTGAATATAGTGACAGAAAAATGCTCGAAACAGAATTGAAAGCCATTGGAAAATTACTGAATGCAACCATTATTCAGGGCAGTAATCCATATTTTGACTTGCTCGAAACACAATTGACCGAATACTTTAATGGAAGAAGAAAAGAATTTTCAGTGCCCCTTCATTCTCCGGGAACCGTCTTTCAAAATAAAGTATGGACAGCTTTGCAAGATATTCCTTATGGTCAGACAAGGTCTTACAAAGAACAAGCCATCGTCCTTGGAAATCCGGAAAGCGTAAGAGCTGTCGCCAATGCAAATGGCATGAACAGAATTTCTATTTTGATTCCTTGCCATAGAGTGATCGGGTCAGACGGGCATTTGACCGGTTATGGTGGAGGCCTTTGGCGAAAAAAATATTTACTGGATTTAGAGCAGGCCTTACCTGTGCAGGTTTAAGAGTATATTTAAACTTTTATCATATTTGGCTTTAAGCGTCAAATTTAAACCTACTCTAAATTCTACTTTTTCAACTTAGACTTCATCTCCAATATTAGATCTACAGCAGTTTAAATCCGGGATCAGTAGGGGTATTGTATTGCTACATTTTCAATATATTAAATGCTTTAGATATTCATTCTAAGTTTTAGTTTTTTGCTATTCGAGCAAATGTTTTGATGTCTTTACATTGGTTTTACGATTTATAGTAATAATTTCATTACCCAACTTTAAGGTAGGATATCAAAAAGCGTGGCCGTTCCGGTACGCGGAGCGATTTAGCGGAACTAGACTTTTCCTGCCCGCTTCGGAGCAGGCGGGTTGTTTACTTTTTGTGTGCCACGAAGGTAGGTTGGTGAAAGCCTACCATGTTATATTGAAGATGATACAACAACATGAGTGACCATGTTGCGAAGTATCGGCAAGGGATTTTAGGGTAACTTGTCAAACCGCTCTTTTCTGCAAAACGAGTAATTGAAATGTAGAAAGCGTAAAGAGAAAAGGCGTATTAAAACGTCAGGTATGATATACAGAGATGAATGCGAATGAATCGTTGATGAAACATCGAAAAAACAGAGATATGGATAAAATCGGGTTGTAAAAAGGACTCAGAGATAAGCATTGCGGACGCCTAATTACTGGCAATGTATCCATCGGTGTAAAGACGACATGACTGTATATTGGGCTTCAATATAAAACTTGGGAGAACCACATATGGCAGCGCAGAAGATGCGTTATGTGGTAGTCGGACTAAGCCATAGTAGTGCTTTAAAGGCCAATGAAAGTTGGTAATAGCGAAGGGCTTAGGATGTGGATATTATTTAACATTAAACAACTCCGTAGAGGAGGAAGATTGAAATGGAAGTAAGAGTAAACCAAAGCATACCAATCGAACGTCAGTGGGTTACGCAGGCATATTTAAAGCTGCGTAAGGGCGGGAAAGCCGTTGGAGTAGATGAAGAAACTTGGAAGGCATTCGAAAAGAAGTTAAGTAGTAATCTCCATAGTATATGGAGCCGACTGGCTTCAGGAAGCTACCATCCAAGTGCAGTTAGAGAAGTAGAAATCCCAAAGAAAGACGGAACGAAGCGCAAGTTGGGTATTCCTACAATACGAGACAGAATCAGTCAACAAGTAGTGAAGGAATATATGGAAAGTCGCATAGATGGAATTTTTCACCAAGATAGTTATGGTTATCGCCCATTAAAGAGCGCACATCAAGCATTACAAACAGTAATTAAGAATTGCTATCAATATGATTGGGTGATAGACATGGATATCAGTAAATTCTTCGATGAGATAGACCATGAAATCATGCTAAAGGCAGTAGCACATGTTATGCCTGAGAAATGGGTATTGATGTATGTTAAAAGATGGTTAGAAATGCCAATCCAAGACAAAGATGGAAGTATAAGGAATAAGGAAGGCAAAGGCACTCCACAAGGCGGAGTTATAAGCCCTTTATTAGCAAACTTATATCTGCACTTTACATTAGATAAATGGTTTGATAAAAAACCATCCTGATGTAAGATTTGTAAGATATGCGGATGATGTAGTAGTCCACTGTAAAAGTGAACGACAAGCACAACATATACTTACACAAATCAAGCAACGTCTCGGAGAAGTGAAACTAAGCATCAAAGAAAGCAAAACAAAGATAGCCTATTGCAAAGATTATCGACGGAAAGCAAACCATGAACATGTAACATTTGATTTTCTGGGCTTTAGCTTTAAACCTTCCAAGATGATAATGAAAGACAAACAAATCTTGTTAGGATTCTTAGGAGACATCAGCAAAAGCAGTAAGAAAAAGATAATGGAAGAGTTTCGAATTAATAAAGCGATGAAACATACTGATTTAGAAATACAGGACATTGCAGCAAGAATAAATAGCAAATTGATTGGATGGACAAATTATTATGGTCTCTTCACAAAACGTGGACTAAACACCTGCTTTTATAATTTTAATAAACGGATATTGAAGTGGATTAGAAAGAAGTATAAAACAGGGTCAAAAGAAGCGTTGAACATGTATGAAATGATAAGAAAAGAAAAGCCAGAGCTTTTCTATCATTGGTCAAAAGGGTATTGTTGAAAAGGTTTTAACCGCATCAAGAGCCGTGTGAAGGGAGATCTTCAAGCACGGTTCCGTGAGAGGCTTGCGGGTGAAACTCCCGCTTGCCTACTCGACTTGTCAATGAAAAAAAGTAAAAGCCTGTCGCGGCTTGAGCGACAAAGCCAAGTAAATGAAGATTGTCCAATTATTAGATCAAAATCAAATTTAAATTTGGCTTTTTCAATGACATGAATATAGAAATAACTGTGCAAAATGTAATACACACAAGTTAACAAAGTAGAATTAATCAACCATACCTATTTTCCAAAACATCACTTTTCTCCTGTATTCAAACCCCGCTTTTTTATATAAAGCGATGGCACCGTTATTTGTCTCAAGCACATGCAGAAAGGGCGTTTTACCCGTTTTTGTGATTTCGTTGATACATTGTTTGGTGAGCATCAAGGCATAATTTTTTCTGAGAAAATTCGGATGGGTAACCACAGAGCTGATTTCAGTAAATTCATTCAACTGTATTCTGATGCCTGCGGCGGCCACCAACTGATCACCTTCAAATATGCCATAAAAAGTACCCATCTCCGGCGTTCTGTCCCTGAAATATCCCGGCAGTACAAGGTTTACCAGATCAATAAGTTGATCATAATGTGATATAGACAGGGTGACAATTTCTTTCTCAGTATCCAGGTCTCCGAGGGTGTCATATGTATATACCATCTGATCGCATATGACTTGTTTTTCAATATAGTATGCATCAGGAAGTTCGGGTTTGTGGCCGACAACATAAAAACTATCTGTTATCCTGCCATATGTTTCAAATCCCGAGTAAGTTTTGTCTAAGTCAAAGACAGCACCAAAAGTGCAATAATCACTCTTATAAAACCTCAGATTCTCCAAAGGCAAACAAAGATGTGCATGGGTCTCCGTCAGAGCATACCACACCGGATTGTCCAATTTAAAAAAATGATCAGACATCATTATCCCTTTGAGGGAATATTTTTCAGGATTTCCAGAGTAAAGTTCCAGAATTTATTGACTGAAGCTATATGAACTTTTTCATCCGGAGAGTGCGCTCCTTTTATAGTTGGACCGAATGATATCATATCCATCTCAGGATAGTTTCTGCCGAGAATCCCACACTCCAATCCTGCATGACAGGCTACCACATGTGCCTGACAGCCGTGTTGCCGTTCATAAATATCTGTCAATACCTTTAGTATAGGTGATGAGGGATTGGGTTTCCATCCGGGATATCCACCTGAAAACACTACATTAAAACCTGCCAGAGAAAAACAAGCCTTGAGAGCATGCGCGACATCATATTTGGATGACTCCACAGAAGACCTTGTAAGACACAGAATTGTCGCTTTGCCATCCTTTATTTCCACTTTGGCAACATTATTGGAAGCCTCGACAAGATCTTCTATATCGGGACTCATTCTGAATACGCCGTTATGTGCTGCGTATATCGCATGGGTTACAGCCGTTTGAGCCTCTACCTTCATGATAAGTTCAGGACATGCTGTTTCTGTGATGATGATTTCCAGATTGGGTTCGATAGATTTGTATTCCTCTCTGATGTCATGAATACGGTCATGGGTGACTTTCAAGAAAGCAGAAGTATTGGATTTAGGAATAGCTATTGTTGATGTGCTTTCACGAGGTATGGCATTTCTAAGGCTGCCGCCGGTAATTTCACTGATCCGAAGCCCTGTTGTTTCTTCCTGCCCGTATAAAAGACGGTTTTGGATTTTATTGGCATTGCCCCTTCCCAGATGGATCTCGATACCTGAATGACCACCCAATAAGCCTTTGACAGTTACAGTATATCCCATGTAGAATGTGGGATCACATTTTTCAGTAGAGTATGACATTGAGGCAGTCACATCCATACCACCTGCACAACCTATATCTATTTCGTCATCTTCTTCTGTGTCAAGATTGAGCAGGATTTCTCCGGTAAGGACTCCACCTTCAAGGCCCATAGCACCGGTCATTCCCGTTTCTTCATCTATGGTAAATAAAGCTTCGATAGCCGGATGCGGGATATTGTCTGATGCCAGGATGCTCATTATGGTGGCCACGCCTATACCGTTATCTGCACCAAGAGTGGTTCCCCGGGCTTTGACCCAATCACCATCTATGTACATATCTATACCCTGATGTTCGAAATCAAAAACTGTATCACTGTTTTTCTGATGGACCATATCCAGATGTGACTGGAGAACACAAGTTTTCCTGTCTTCCATTCCGGATGTGGCAGGTTTGTTGATGATAACATTGCCAGTAGCATCTTTTTGGGTTTTTAAACCAAGGCTTTTGCCAAAATCCATTATAAATTGAATCACTCTTTCTTCTTTTTTGGAAGCTCTTGGGACAGCATTCAGATCAGCAAAGTGATTCCATATGGGCTGCGGGTCGAGTGTTCTGATTGCACTTTTCATACTTATTTGTTTTAGGTTAAATTCATTTTTTTATGCTTTGACTTTTTTCTATCCATTGAAAGTCATCGGATTTGGATACGCTATCCATTTTACTAATAAACTCGGTCGGAAGTGCTGTCAATTTCCTTAAATCAATATTGATAAAACCACCATCTGAGAAGATTGTTGCCATCAATGTACCGTCACTTTTTATCAAATCGTGACTGAATCCCCATCTACTGAAATCTGGTGTGGCTTTATACAGGCATACGTGACATTCAATATGATCACCAAACAATATCTCTCTTTTAAATATGGCTTCCTCCCTGAACAAAATCGGACCCAGTTTATGATGTTTTAATGATGTTCTATTGAGAACCATGCTATCAAAAAGGGCGATCCTTGCATAAGCTGCAAAATCAAAATATGCAGAATGCCTGACATGACTGTTGGGATCGAGATGCAACCATTGTACTTGGATCGGGACACAAAACATTGCAGGTTTTCTTTTTTAAACCATAAAGTTATGAAACTTAAAATAAATTCAAACATTTACTTAGTTTTGATTTTTAAATATACCTAAGCTTTAGATTAAATATAAAAAGTATCAAAATGAAATTAAGTGTCCTTTTAATCGCTATGACTCAAATCTTCTTTTTGTTATCTCTCGGTGCCCAGAGCGCAGAAAAGCTGGGTGCGTTTTATGATAAAAACGAATACGCTTTGATGAGCGAATATTTTGAATTTTTAAAACTTCCCAATACGTTCAATGACAGGCAAATGCTGGATGTAAATGCCAATTTTATCCTTGGAATGCTCAAAAAAGCAGGCATTCAGGGCAGATTGATGTATGATAAAAACAAAAAAAGTGTACCTGCCGTTTATGGAGAGTATATTCATTCACCACAAGCTACAACGATCATTTTTTATGCCCATTATGACGGACAACCAGTAAATCCCGCCAATTGGCATCAGGGGTTGGATCCTTTCAAGCCTCAGTTGGTCAGTGACAGGTTGGATAGAGGAGGAAAATTTATGACATTTCCAAAAAAAGGAGAAAAGTTTGATCCCAAATGGCGCATCTATGGCAGGGCAAGTGCTGATGACAAAGCAGGAGTTTACAGCATTATAAAGGCTTTTCAGGCCATCAAAGACATGGGACTAAAACCCAATATCAACATCAAATTCTTCTTTGAAGGTGAAGAAGAAAATGGTTCAGTCAACCTTGAAGATATCCTTGAACATAATAAGGAAGCCTTGAAATCTGATCTTTGGGTTATTTGTGATGGGCCCATGCCTGCCACTGGTCAAAAGCAGATAACATACGGTGTACGAGGTGATGTCAATATGCATCTGACTGTATATGGCCCTAAAAGACCTTTGCATAGCGGCAATTACGGAAACTGGGCACCCAATCCGGCTCAAAAGCTGGTCAGACTGCTTTCTTCAATGAAGGATGAAAATGGTCTTGTGCTGATAGATGGATATTATGATGATGTGATACCACTTTCTGCTGCAGAAAAAAAAGCATTGAGCGATATAGAAGATCCTGCCCCTGTTTTGAAGCAGGAACTTGGTTTTGCTGAGGCAGAGATGCTCGGAGTTTCATTTTTAGAGAGCATCACTTCCATACCGACGTTAAACATCAATGGAATCTCAGCTGCCAATACAGGAAGGCTGGCCAGCAATGTTATACCCACAACGGCTTCAGCTGCCCTTGACTTGAGGCTTGTTAAAGGCAATACGGTAGAAAATCAAGTAAGAAGAGTCAAGGACCATATCAGGAAAATGGGTTTTTATATCGTAGATAAAGAGCCGACTGATGAAGAAAGAGCTAAATATAAGGATATCATATTCGTCACTCAGGGTCATGGATATCCGGCACAACGAACTCCGATAGACCATCCATTGGCTATGAAAGTGGCCTCAGCGGTACAAAGTTCTGCTGATAAAAAGATCATCCTGATGCCATCTTCCGGAGGTAGCTTGCCTTTGTACCTTTTTGACAAAGTGACCAAAACCTATCCGGTCACAATACCTGTTGTCAATTATGATAACAATCAGCATGCAGAAAATGAAAACCTGGAGTTGGGAAGATTGAAAGAAGGGATAAAAACAATAGGTGCGGTGATGATGGGTTTGTAATTTTTTTAAGAGTATGTTTGAATTTTTTATTTGATTTCAGATCTTTGTTTATCCAGTTTAATTTTAAAGTGTCTGGCTGTTTCGAGCAATTTATCCAGCGCTGTTCTGTCAAAATACTGACCATTATTGAAGACAGCAAAAATGTCCTGTGTGGACTTAATATCTAACAAAGGATTGCTGTTTAGGATGACCAGATCAGCTTCTTTTCCGACATCAATAGTTGCCATAGAATTTTCCTTTCCCATAAATCGTGCACCATTGATAGTCGCACTCTGTAATATCTGAAGAGGGTCAAACCGGCTTTTGAAATAAAATAAGCTCTTCATGCAATGCTAATGCCGGATAGACATAAGTATTTAAGGCAGCTGCATCGCTACCTGCCAAAATAGTAATTCCTGCCTTCTGGATATTGGGAAGTTGTTGGGCTATAAGTTCATATCTTTCTTTTGTCTGTTGTTTTTGTGCAGGTGTATTATTGGCAATTCTGTCTATACGCCATTGATATTTATCTATAAAACGCTGGCTTAAATATTGCAAAAAGACATCATTTTTATGATCATTTTCATCCAGATAGGCCAGTTGTTTTCCACCGATAAGGGTTGGGGTAACTGCAATTTTTGTTTTTGCCAGATCTGTATATGCTTTATTTGCAGTAGTCTGATCAAAGTTATTAAGATATATTTCATCAGCCCTAAATTTGGAAATTTTACTATCCTTTATTTGAGCAACAATACTTTTTTCATCCATACCCAATCGCAAAAGATAGCTTCCGTGTTCTATGCTTGAAAAACCGGCATTAATAAGCTCACTGATGGTAAGGTCATGAGGAACATGTCCCGAAACTTTATAACCCCTCTTTTTTGACTCAGACACACTTTTTAGAAATAATGGACCGGGTAGGGTGTTTTCAGTGATTTTAATCAGATCTACTTTAAAATTGTCCAATGTGTCCAGCATCGCTTGCAGATCTTTATCATTGGCAATTTCAAGATCTCGCTTCCAGATAGAATTGATACCTTCGAGTTTCCGGCCAGCAGTAAATATTTGCGGACCCAATAATTTTTGGGTATTTATTTCATCTCTCCATTGTAAAACCTGTTCGCCCAGGTCACTGGCCATATCTCTGACAGTGGTGATACCATAAGCAATGTAAACTGGAAATAAAGCCTTGTTATCTTCAATAAGATCTTCGCCTTCTATATGTATATGCATATCCCATAATCCCGGAATAACATATTTATCATTGCCATCTATTTGAAATTCTGATCTGACAAGATGCTTTAAATCATCATAATGACCAATTAGTTTTATTTTTGATCGTTCTATGTATATAGCTCTATTTTGGTGAATAATTCCATTTGTCACATCTACAATCCGGATGTTATAAATCAGTAAGCTTTTGTAATTATTCGGAAGTTTATCCGGTTGATGGGTGGAGCAGGATATAAATATTGTCAACAGAATGGCCAGGATGAAGAAAATACCTGAATTTATTTTATTCGATTTACGGTAATTAATCATTTTGATTATATTTAAACTTTCATCATTTGGCCGCAAGAGACGTATTTTATTTTTATCTTCGGTATATTTTTCGCCATTTAAAGTCAAGAAAAAAGCTTTATCTTCTACCTATGTTCAGTTTTCCCTGAGAGTCATAGTTCGTTTGCTTTCCCTCAAACATGAAAATTTAAACATGCTCTTAATCAGAATAGTTGCAAAAAGTATCGATTCTTTGGTTTTGCACTTGTTGCCAAATGATAAAAGTATATACATACTATAGTGTTATTCTAAGGTTAAATTGACGTATGACTTATTATATCTTTTCCATTTGCCCCTCTTGATGAACCCCTTCGTCAGATACAGCTTAAGTTGGGAACCATCGCCTTGATCATAAGAAAAATCTACTTATAATGGATCCATCCATCATTCAACACTAAACATAACACTAAATCTATGATGCGGACACTTTTTGCACCTTTTTCCTTTTTTGTACTTTTTACAGCATTTTTTGAGATGAAATTCTACCATCTGGTGGTTATGATCAAGTACCGTCATGGAAAATATCACATTGAGAGATAAGAACATCTCCTCAGAAAAAGTTATTGACGCAGCCAAAACCATAGGAGCGCACGCTTTTATCGATAGACTTCCCGGCGCGTACGATTATAAAGTATCAGAAAGAGGCAGCAACCTGTCCGTTGGCCAACGCCAATTGATTTCTTTTGTGAGGGCACTGGTTTTTGATCCTGACATTCTGATCCTTGACGAAGCTACATCTTCCATAGATACTGAAAGTGAAGCTGTCATCCAGTATGCCATCGAAAAATTGATAGAAAAACGCACGTCTGTCATCATAGCACACAGACTGTCCACTATCAAACATGCTCATAATATCCTTGTCCTATCTGATGGTCGTATTTTGGAGAGCGGTACCCATGACCAACTGCTGGAGAATGCAGACGGGCATTATCGGGAGCTGTACGACATGCAGTTTTCAGAGTTGACCTCCTGATTATAGAACGATATATTCGAGTTTATACAATTTGTTAGACTATTCCAGGTCAAAATTCCTGATTACATAGCCGGAAAGACCACCACCTTCTATTTCCAGATATATGATTCCTTGTGTGTTTATATGAATTCCCAGATATTTTCCGGCTGTGCATTGAAGCTCATTGAACCGGGTTTCCAATTGATTCAGCTGATCCTGATCCAGAATCAAATGCATTTGTCCTGTGTTGTGCAGGCAAAGATGCTTGTTGGCAAAAAATACGATTTTCAGTTTGAGTATTCCGGTAGCTATTGTATTCAGGTTCAGATTTGTGACTGTGGTGGATAAAAATTCATTAAAGGCTGCAGTATCCATCCCGATGATTCTCGGCAACTCTTTGATACCAAGGACCAATTCTGAGCATTGCTGCTCCGATAAACATGATGTATGTTTGTAACAAATAAAATGTTCGTCACTAACATATCTGAAGTCCTGAATCAGGATGTTTTGGGAGATAGCATCCACTGAAAGCACCACCAACACCATTAAAATCATTAATTTTATATTAGATCTCATATCATTGTTTTTAGTAACAGATGTATGTCCCTGGCCGTTTTGGTGTCCGAAAACGAAAAAATGACAATATAACATCTATCTTTGCAAGCCAATCAATAAAAATCATGCAAAACTGGGGACAGTGTATATCATACAGGAGGTACGGATACCAAAGTAGCGGTCAGGCTGGTTTCAGATCAGAATTTACAAGGGATTATGACAGAATTATATTTCTATCTGCCTTCCGTCGACTGCAGAACAAAACGCAGGTTTTCCCACTCCCGGGCAATGTTTTTGTACACAACAGGCTGACACATTCTCTGGAAGTAGCTTCTGTAGGCAGATCTTTGGGTGCCATCACAGGACATGGAATTGTAGAAACTTATCGCAATATCTCCGAACAGGATGCTTTGTTTTACAATTATGAGTTATCGGGTGTCATCTCATCTGCTTGTCTGGCGCATGACATCGGCAACCCTGCTTTTGGACATTCAGGAGAGAAAGCGATCTCACACTATTTCGAAAGCCAAAAAGACAAAGTTGTCAATAATACTGCATTGAAAGACCTGTTTGACCACGAAGAATGGCAGGACCTCACCAACTTTGAAGGCAATGCCAATGCACTAAGGCTATTGACCCGACAGTTTAAGGGTAAGCTGGAAGGAGGACACAGATTGATGTATCTGACACTAGCCTCAATCCTGAAGTATCCTTGTGCATCACATGAAATGGACAAATCTTACATACATAAAAAGAAATACGGTTACTTTCATTCTGACAAAAATGCTTTTGATGATATTGTATCAGAATGCAGATTAGTGATGGAAGATGGACAATGTAAAAGACATCCATTTGTTTACTTAGTGGAAGCTGCTGACGACATTTGCTACCGTATCATAGATATGGAAGATGCCCACAGGATAGGTATATTGTCTGCAGATGTCCTTCAGGATGCTTTTCTGAAATTGCTCATGGATCTGGATGAAAACCTCGGCAGAACAAAAAATATACTGCACAAAATCGGGGATGCCAATGAAGCAGTCTCATTTCTTCGTGCCAAATGTATCAATGCATTAGTCAACAAGGCTTCTGAGATTTTTTTACAAAATGCTGAAGCTATTCTATCCGGTCAGTTTAATCACACATTGATCGATGAGGTAGAAAAATTTTGTCCCGGCCTCAAAGAAATTACAGATATTTCTGTCGAAAAAATATATAACCATCATTCAGTGATAGAAGTCGAAATGGCGGGATACAATGTCATGTCAGAATTACTCTCTGTTTTTGTAGAAGCAGTACTTTCTGAAAACAAAACATCGATTCAAAAAAAGTGCATCCAACTGATACCCTCCCAATACAATCTGGCTTATGACCCGGGATCTCATTATGAAAAAACAATGGGTGTGCTGGATTTTGTTTCCGGAATGACTGATGGATATGCCACAGAACTATACAGAAAAATCCGGGGAATTGAGATTCCGTCGCATAAGTAAACAGTTGTCACTGATTACCGGGACATACTACAGTTTTTTTATCATAAAATATTAACGGCTATGATTACGCAGTGGTGGAACTTTGAAACGGTTCATTGTCTCACGTGACCAAACGTAGAAAGTGTACAACACCAAACACTTCATCTCCAATTTCAAAGTTTTTTACATCTTTTCCTTTGGCAATTATTACACCACTTGCATCGCCACCAATAGGTGCAGGCAAAGTTAATTTGTCAAACTTTTTGTATTTGCCCTGTATAGTTTTATAATCGTGTGGGTTAAGGCTTGCCGAATAGATTTCCACCAATACTTCATCATCAGTAATGGTAGGAATGGGTACCGTTAGGATTTTTAAATTATCCTTAATTGTTCCATAACCTGTAATGTGTAAAGCCTGCATTGTAGTAGCCATAATTAATTTGTTTTATTATTATGGTACAAAAGTAAAGGACAGCTAAGTGGCTTACCTGTCCTTTCTTGCTATGTTTTTCAAATAAATATTTATTGAATTACAAAGTCATTAGCTAATCTGCGGTAAGAGTAATAAGGTGATTCTGCTCTGCCAATTCTTAGTATTAATTGCATTTTACCAGAGCCTTTAATGTTCTCTAATTCATGTAGTTTTTTTGTCATTTCCCACATCTCTTCATACTCTTGTGTTATTTGTGTATGTGGGTTATTGTCAATTTTGTGCTTTGTCATCGATAAACAAAATCTTACAAAATCCCTACCTGTTTTTACCCAATCAATTACTTCATTTGTGTTTGTTGTAAATGTTACATAGCCCTTTGCACTATTTACTGCTTTAGTAAAAGTATCCATATGCCTTTGTAATGACTTTTTCTTATGCCAGGCTTTGGGTCCACCTTTTAATGTCATTTCTGCCAATGGCACCATAATGCCTGTAAATCCAACCTGAGGAATGCTTAAACCATCTCTTTTTTCTGCTCTTTCACGTTCTGAAAACCTCATCATTTTACGAGATTCATCATGTGTTTCGTATTTGTATGATTCTAATTCCATTGCTTTTATCAACATTTCATTGTATGTTTTAATTTTTTCAGAATCACTAATAAATTTTATGGTAGAAAAAGAGGAGCCGGTTGAGTTAATAAGGGCATCAAACTCAGCTTGGGTAATCATATCACCTTTATATGCTTTTCTATTGGTAGCTCTGCTCTGAATGTAGCTTGCTAACTCACTAACGGTATTGTTAGACTTAGAAAGTGTGACTTTGGCAACGGGTTTGATACCATAGTCATTCTTTCCATTATATTGTTCTGGGAAGTAGTCAATTTGGGCACTATAGCCAATTTTTTCTACTCCAATGGCTAAGGTTTCGATAAAGCAACCTGCCCCCATATGGATTTGCCTTTGAGTAGGATCTGTAGCTGGCAAAAATCTAGTTTCATCTACGTAAAATAACATAGAGTTGTCGTCAGCAATTTTAAATTTCCACGACTGAGTATTATGCGGACTAGGAGCATTTATTCCAATAGCAATTGCCTTCATAATAGGTTGTGAAAAATCATTAGGATTAGGACGTTTGTCATTTTTTTTAGCCTTATTTGGACTACTTGCTGCATTAAGGCTATTAAGATTACCAATAGTTCCTATTAAAGCTGCGGCACTTATCATGGTGCCACTTTTTACAATAAAATCTCTTCTTTGCATGATATTAATATTTTATGATGCAAATTTCCGAATAGCAAAATCAAAATCACTGAACATTTGCTAAGAAAAATAGAGAGCTAAATATTTTTTTTTGATTACTTTCTTTTTTGCAGATAAGATAAACAGATTTATATTTTAAGTTAGTTTGTTAAGGCTAAAATTAATGAAAAGATTGTCAAAATAATTGTGATTGGCGTAAATAGTTTTTGTTCAATTTTGTTTTTGAAGTTGCATTTCCTAATGTATTGAATAGAAATAAGACTGTCATAACCCAAAGTATAATTGTCATTGTTTTTTTTGGAAAGTCAATTGTCAAGAAATGAGATTGTACCAATACGATAAACAGAAAAAAAAGGTTTATTAAAATCGATACTGTTTCAAAACGATACATTTCTGTATCTGTTTTTAATCGTCCTCCCCAAACAATGCTGTATGGAACGATTTTTAATAAAACACAAATGTGTAGAATTAAAAAAATAGATAAAACTATTATCAGTCCGTATTGAGCAAAATTTATCATAATTAGTACCAATTAAATCCAACTATAAACATATTTGAAATTCCTTCTCTTTGACCGCTATTTGGAAGATTCGATTTTCCAAGAAATATTCTGTACTGCAAGTCTAATGCAAAGCGTCCTTTTTTCCAAATTTCATAACCTGTTGCAAAAGTAAATGACGGTAAACCTGTATAAAATCCTGCTGTCTTTGGGTCTTTCACAGTATAAAATGCTGGTGCATCAAATGTCAAACCTGTCCCACCTAAAACCCACCAATTGTCTTTTACCCAATATTGCCCTGCAATAATAACGCCTTCAAAGCCCCTGGCTTTTCCATTGTATTTGTAGTTTGCCCCTGGCAATAATGCAAGCAAAGCAAGTTTTTTACTTGCCATAAAACCGACTTTAATGTTTGGTAAAGTTGTAGAAAAATTAACTTTGGTCGTATCATTTGTGTTTAGTGTTAATGCACCTGCTCCAAGTCCAACGCCAAATACAAAACCTTTCCGTTCAATAGGTTTCTTGTTTAAATTTGTTTGTGCAAATGTAAAATTTGCAACAAATGTCAAAGTAATGATTAAAATTTTACGCATCTCTTTTATTTTTAAATTGTTAAGATGCAAAGGTCTAAATTGCCTGTATATATGTCGTTACCATATGGTAAAAAATCAACTTGAAGGATTTTTTATTCTACTCAAACTTTGTGGTGTAATACCTAGATATGATGCAATATGTTTTTGAGCAATTCGTTGATGGATATTTGGAAATTTTGTTTGCAAAATGCGATAGCGTTCTTCTGCCGTTTTAGTTAATAATTCAATTTGTTGTTGTTGCTTTTCTACAAATGATGATTCAGCCGACATTTGCATTATTACTTGTCCAACTGATTTTCGACTTAAATTATAAAAATTAGCACTGGTAATTCTTATCATTTCGGATTTTTCAAGGGCAACAACTTCTAGTTCTGTTGGCTCTTTTGTAAGCAAAGACATATAATCACAACAAGCACTATTTTCAAAAGCAAAGTCGAGGCAAACAAAATTGTTTTCTTTCCACAAGAAAATTCCTGCACTTCCTTTAATGATAAAGTAAAAATATTTTTCTTTTGTGTTTTGTGGTTTTATTATTTCGTCTTTGACAAACGAAACTGGTTCGCAAAATTCAGCAAATTCTTTCCAGGCATCAATTGGTGCGTTGAAATATTTGTCAAACGATTTTTTTAAAATTTCTGCAAGCATAATTACATATTATTTTTTCTTAATCTGCTTAAATGTTGAGGCGAAATACCAAGATAGGAAGCTAAATATTGCAATGGAACAGTTTGGATAAGGATAGGATTATTTTTTAAAAGATATTGATAGCGTTCTTCTGCAGTATTATTTAAAAAAAGTGAAATTCTTTTTTCCATCATAATCGCTAAATTTTCTGCTGCCTTTCTTCCAAATTCTTGTGTAACAGGTACTTTATTATAAAGCATTTCAAGGTCTTGTTTTTCTATCACAAATATTTCAGTGGGAAGTATTGCTTGAATGTTTTCTATTGAAGGACTTCCTGACGTAAAGCTTGAAAAAGAAGTTACGAACTCGTTAGGTAATGAAAAATAACAAGTTGTATCTTCACCTTTATCATTTGGGTAATATATTCGCAACATCCCTGCTTTTATAAAAGCCACTTGATTACAATGTTTACCAATCTCTAGGAAATAATCGTCTTTCTTTAGCATCAATGGTTTGAACAACGACAACATAAAATCTAAATCTTCTTCGGTAATAGAAATAACATTCCTAATGGTTTGTTTTAAAGAAGTATTCATAACTATTGCATCAGTTTGTAAATATTAACGAATGAACAAAAATATCAATAAGAATTGGCTTACTTAAAATTTTATCCCCAAATCGTGGCGTTACAATTCGTCTTGAAGGAAGCAAAATTCCGTGAAAATCTTTATGTTCTGTAACTACATTTGCTGCTGTTGCTAAACTGCTAATTACTTCGGCAGTGTAATTGTGTTGTTTCAGCAAGCCTGTATTTATATCAAAGAAAAACTCTTGTACTTTACTATGGGTTGGAAAATTATCAGGAAATGTTGCAATTAGATGTCCTACACTTTTTTCAATCCAATGAATATTTTCATTCATCAATAAATTAGGCAAAGTAAAATAATTCCAAAAAGCATAATTGGCAAAGTAAGCCATATCCAAATCGTCCCAATAAAAAAGTCTGCGACCATAAGGGAAAAAGTTTCTTGCATTATTTCGTTGTGCAATTATTTCACCTCTATTATTTTCTAAATGCACATCGTTCCCATCCAAAACACCAGAAATAGTTTCATTTTTGCCAACGGGTGTAATTTTGGAAAAGGGTCTTCCTATTTCCATCTTTATTTTAGCAAGTTTAAAAAAAGGTCTCCTTTTTAAAGTAAAGGCTAGCCCATTCACAGACACTTCGGCCTCAATATACTTATGATCTTGCCAAAAATCTGCACCTCCGTATACGTCAATTGCTTTTTGTGCTGCATTACTCAACATTTTTTAAACTGTCATTTTTTTAATGATCCAACTTGCTATAAAAGCTTCTAGTAAACTTAATGGGATAGCAATTGGTAGGATTCCGAATGGCAAAACGCCCATATTGCCAATCACCAACCACATCAATACAAAGCCAATAAACCAAGCAAGAAAGGTTGTTTGTAACAACGTGAATTTTTTAGCAAAAATAAATATTGCTATCGCAAAACACAAAGACCAAATACCCCAAACAGCTCCATTGACAGGTTGCTCAGGAAATGTCATTCCTAAATTTTGGTAATGCTCAACCCAATAGGAGTGAACAAGGAAAGTGTTGCGAACAAATTCGGAAATACTAATCCAAATGGTTGATATTAGAATGGGTAAAATTGTTTTTTTTATCATTTGTTATTTATTTAACTTAAAAGGCAAAAATAATAAACTTTATTAATGTTTACCTATCCAATCTTGCTATTCTATTGGAATATGAATTAAGGTTAGTAAGTTATTTTTATTAGTGTCGTTTATACTGTTTAAAAATTCTTCAAAAATGGGTTCTTCCCGTAGGCGGTAATTTTGTTTGAAAATAAAATCTCTAAAAATTTGATTGTACACATCTGGTAAATATTTATAATCACCCTTATATAACACACATAAATATTTACCACCGCTAAATTGTTTTATTGAAAATTTATTAGTGTCGTTTATCGTTGTACTAATGGTAACACAAGCATCGTAACGAATATTACTTTCTTGGGTTATTGTTGGGTCATCCCAGTGAACCGCAATAGATTTCGTTTGTGTGTTAATAATTTTAAGTTGATAAGCAAATGATAATAAATCGGCCCAACCATCATACGTTTTTTTATCACCAACTATTCCTCTTACTTGATTGGAAAGTACCGTAAATGGCTTTATATTTTTTAGTTCAGAGGTAAGTGAAAAATCTCTTGTAGGTTTATGTGCTGTGTTTATATTAAAACTACCGCTATTGCTTTTCTTAATTCGGTAGGTGAAACCTTAAATGCTTTTTTGAAAGCTTTTGTAAAAGCAGTTGGTGTTTCGTATCCGATGGAATAGGCAATTTTTTCTATTGCATTGTCTGAATATTTTAAAAGTGTGGCTGCTTTCTCTAATTTGATTCTATTAATGTAAGTAGCAAGTGATTCACCTAAATAGGAAGTAATAATTCTATGGAAATGAAATTTGGAAAGAAAGGCCATATTAGCCAATTGCTCCAAATCTTGCTTTTCGTCAAGGTGGAAGTCGATGTATGACAGGACTTTATTTATTTTTTCTTGGTAGATGTTCATTTACGTTCAATTCATTAAAAGACAAAAGTACATATTTAATTTTCCTATTTATGGTGATGGGTGGGCTTGGGTATGTTGGGGTAAATTAAATGTGGTGCAAAAGCTTTGGTTTTACACACGTATTTCTTTATTTTTTATTACGTATTTCTTATAGACCTACCATGTATATCTTTTATGGAAATGCCTCCCGGCAAAAACCCAAGATTATTTTTTTAATGTGCATGTAATAAGAAATTGAATATCTCCATTATCTTTGGCTTGAATAAAAACCATATTCCATCATGAATTCTTACATCCTCTCTCTTGACCAGGGTACCACCAGCAGCAGGGCGATCATTTTTGATCACGCAGGCAATATCAAGGACGTAGCCCAAAAGGAATTTACTCAGATTTTTCCACAGGCAGGATGGGTTGAGCACGACCCCAATGAGATATGGTCTACACAGATAGGTGTTGCCGCTGAAGTGATCACAAAAGCCGGTATCTCAGTGGATCAAATTGCAGGTATCGGCATCACCAATCAAAGAGAAACCACAGTAGTCTGGGATCGGGATACCGGCGAACCCATCTACAATGCTATCGTTTGGCAGGACCGGAGGACAGCAGCATATTGTGATCAACTAAAAGCAGAAGGCAAAGCTGCATTGATACAACAAAAGACAGGTCTTGTCATCGATGCATACTTCAGTGCTACTAAAATAAAGTGGATTCTTGACAATGTGGAAGATGCCCGGGAAAAAGCAAAGAAGGGCAAACTGTGCTTTGGCACTATAGATACCTGGTTGCTGTGGAAACTTACCCAAGGCAAGATACACGCCACCGATGTCAGCAATGCATCCAGAACCATGCTCTGCAATATCCATACACTCCAATGGGATGGTGAGTTGCAGGATATATTCGACATTCCTGGCAATATGTTGCCACAGATCAGGAGCAGTAGTGAGATATACGGATAAACAGATCAGATTTTTACTTCAGCGCGGATACCGATCGCAGGCATAGCCGGAGATCAGCAGGCTGCATTGTTCGGACAGATGTGTATCGAGCCCGGCATGGTCAAAAACACTTATGGTACAGGTTGTTTTATGCTCCTGAATACCGGCGAAAAAGCAGTCATCAGCAAAAACAAGCTCCTAACGACCGTAGCATGGAAAATAGGTGATACCGTACATTACGCATTGGAAGGAAGCGTTTTTATTGCCGGAGCGGTAGTGCAGTGGCTGAGAGATGGACTTAAAATCATACGATCCTCCGATGAAGTAGAATCACTTGCCACTTCTGTTGATGGAAGTGACGGAGTATATATAGTACCTGCATTTACAGGCCTGGGAGCACCTTACTGGAATCAGCATGCGCGCGGTACAATATCGGGCGTGACCCGGGGCACTACCGCAGCACACATTGCCAGGGCTTCGATAGAAAGTATTGCTTATCAGACTCTGGACGTTTTGCAGGCTATGGAATCAGACGCCGGCATCCGGATCCGGGAACTGCGGGTAGATGGCGGTGCTACTGTCAATAATTTTCTGATGCAGTTTCAGAGCGATATGCTCCAATGCAAAGTGATCAGACCCGCTGTTACAGAGACCACGGCTCTTGGAGCGGCATATCTTGCAGGGCTTGCCACCGGATTCTGGAACAATATCGAAGAAATAAAACAGCAATGGCTGGCTGATACTACCTTTGTCCCCACCATAGACGAGGCGAAAAGAGCATCATTGGTGGACGGATGGAAAAAAGCCGTAAGGACTGCACAGACGGAATAAATGTCACTGTATGGACAGAAAAAAGCAGATACAACAACTTCAATCCGCAAGTCACTGGGATTTTATCATCATAGGCGGAGGCGCTACGGGGCTTGGTTCTGCGCTGGATGCTGCCAGCAGAGGTTACAAAGTATTGTGCGTCGAAAAATATGATTTTTCCAAAGGTACATCCAGCAGATCTACCAAGCTGATACACGGAGGTGTCAGGTATCTGGAGCAGGGTAATTTTAATATGGTCAAAGATGCCCTTCAGGAGCGTTGGTTTCTCTTAAATAATGCGTCAGACGCCACCAAAAAGCTGAGTTTTGTTTTACCTGTATATAGTTGGTGGAGATTTATATATTATGCTTTTGGCCTGATACTTTATGATATCCTTTCCGGAAAATTCAGCATCGGAAAGACCAGAATGATGAACAGCAGCGCCGTGATCAAAAAAATACCTGAAATCAATAAAAGATCGCTTGTAGGAGGTATCAGGTATTTTGACGGACAGTTTGATGACAGTCAGATATGTATTGCACTGGCTCGCACTGCCACAGATCACGGGGCAACGGTTATCAATCATATGTCTGTCCAATCATTTTTATATGATGGTAACCACAAAATACGCGGAGTTGAGCTTACCGATATGCTGAGTGGAGAAGTTTATACCCCTTCCTGTACCATTGCGATTAATGCGACGGGTGTTTTTTCAGATATAATCATGAAAATGGATAATCCCTCACATCATAATATCATCAAACCATCCAGAGGCATTCATATTGTGGTAAACAAAAGTTTTTATAGCAGCCCTCATGCTATGCTGATACCAAAAACAACTGATGGCCGCGTACTGTTTGCCGTGCCCTGGTATGATAAGGTGATCATCGGGACGACGGATACCAATACGGACAATATCTGCGAGGAGCCCAAAGCTGAAAAGGAAGAAATTGATTTTATTCTGAACAATTTTAATGCTTACATGCAGACACATATTGATTATGAAAACATCATATCTGTATTTGCAGGGTTGAGGCCACTGATCAAAAAACAAAATATCACATCCACTGCGGACTTAGTCAGAGATCATACTATCATTTTCTCCAAGTCAGGTTTGATTACCATCACAGGCGGAAAATGGACAACTTACCGTAAGATGGCCAGAGATGTGATCAATCTGGCACTTAAAACGCATACACAACTGCCATATGCACGTACCAAAACCCGGGCGCTGCACCTGAATGTTCAAAGGTCAGTTTCAGATGAGGATCATACAGATAGAATCCATCCCGATTATACATTTACAGTGGCCGATGTTTTATTTGCGATCAGACATGAAATGGCTTGTACACTGGAAGATATCCTGGCCAGAAGGATCAGATTATTGTTTTTGGATGCAAATGCAGCTTTGGTCGCTGCACCGAAGGTTTGCAAAATACTGCAATCTGAGACCGGAAAAGACGATGATTGGTTTGAGCATCAAATAGCTACATTTAAGACAGTTGCAGAAAACTATTGGTCTCAGTCTTCACAGACATAAAATCAATGTCGTTAAGATAAGACATCTTTATGAAGTCTTTCCCTTTCAAGGAAAAGATTTAGATAGGGTAAAAACAAAGAAAAATTCCTTATCTAAACGACATTGGACATAAAATTGTTAATTGTATTTTATTATTTTTAAAATCAAAACGATATGACAGCTTACATTTCTGAAATCATTGGAACAGCTTTATTGATCATACTGGGTAATGGAGTAGTCGCAAATGTGGTACTTAACAAAACCAAAGGCCATGGAAGTGGCTGGATAGTCATCACCTTTGGGTGGGCTATGGCAGTTTTTACCGGTGTTTTTGTTGCAGCTGCCGGCAGTGGCGCACACCTGAATCCTGCGGTGACCATAGCCATGGCATATTTAGGAAAAATAGAACTTAATCTGGTCCCGGGTTATGTTTTATCACAGTTTATCGGTGCTATGACTGGCCAGGTCATCGTTTGGCTGGCTTACAGAGGACATTATGACGAGACTTTGGATGCTGGTGCCATCAGGGCGACTTTCTGCACATCTCCTGCTATAAACAGTACATGGAACAATCTCATCACCGAAATCATCGGCACAGTAGTCCTGGTGTCCGGAGTTTTGTTTATGGCAGCACCTGCCGCTTCACTGGGAGCCATGGATGCGCTTCCGGTAGCCCTACTTGTGCTGGGTATTGGCCTTAGTTTAGGTGGTCCTACCGGTTATGCCATCAATCCTGCCAGAGATCTGGGCCCGAGAATAGTCCATGCCTTTTTGCCCATTCGGCACAAAGGGGATAATGAATGGTCATACAGCTGGATACCCGTAGTTGGTCCCATTATTGGCGCTCTGGCAGCAGCTTTGCTTTACAGCTTAATTTCCTAAATCAGCGCCTTAATCATTGGTCCATAAGGCATAAGACGTAGGTGTTTCATCCAGTCTGATGCTGTACAATTTTATACCTGATTCAAATTGGTCAACCAGTATATCTGCAAAATATAAAACCAAATTTTCGCATGTCGGCTGAAAGGGCAGAATCACTACCTTTTCAAACTGATTTAAAAAATCTTTATCATCCGAATATGGTGCATTTTGATTTAAAACCAGTGCATGGTCCAGTTTTTTAACAATGGCGTCATGCACGATCCTCTTCATGTCACCAAAATCCATGACCATACCGTCATCTGTAGATCCTGGCCGGCTTAAGGGATAACCTTCTACCGTTATTTCGAGATGGTAGGTGTGTCCATGTATGTTTTTACATTGACCATCATGGCCGTACAATGCATGGGCCATGTCAAAAGTAAATTTTTTAGTCAATTTTATTTTTCGGGAAGTCGGCATATTTCACAATTTCTTAAATCTTGCCTGGAAAAATCGCAGATATTTAGGTTCATAAACCATCTTAAGGCCTTTGATTTTGTGTCTTCGATCATATACATTGGCCACGGACTCAGCTATGACATCCATATGTGCCTGAGTGTAAACACGTCTGGGCATGGTAAACCTGACGAGTTCAAGTTTGGGATAATAATTGGTACCGTCAGGTTTTCTGCCTGCCGAAACGATACCTCTCTCCATCGTCCTGACTCCGGAATCGATATAGACTTCTGCTGCCAGACACTGTGCCGGAAACTGATCCTGAGTAAGGTGCGGTAAAAACTCTCTGGCATCAACAAAGATACCATGCCCACCTATCGGCAACACTATGGGTATGTTAAATTCCATCATTTTATGGCCAAGGTAATCAACCTGACCTACACGTGCGTGCTGGTGATTGTCATCGAGGCTTTCTTTGATCCCAACAGCTATAGCTTCCATGTCCCGGCCTGCCAAACCACCATATGTGTGCAATCCTTCATACACTACCACCAGATTTCTGGCTTCTTCATATACATCCCACTCATTGGTAGCCATAAAACCACCTATGTTGACCAAAGCATCTTTTTTGGCAGACATGGTGGCACCGTCTGTATACGAACATATCTCTTTGACTATTTCCATGACAGATTTGTCTTCGTAGCCTTTTTCGCGTTGCTGAATGAAATAGGCATTTTCAGCTACCCGGGTCATATCGTGGATGATACGAATACCGTGTTTTTGGGTATAAGCGCGGAGTTCTTTTAGGTTGGCCATGCTGACAGGCTGGCCACCGGCCATATTGACGTTGGTAGCGATGCTGATGTAGGGTATTTTTTTTGATCCGTGTTTTTTTACAATCGCATCAAGTTTTTCAAGATCGACATTTCCTTTGAATGGATAAAGGCTCTTTGAATCATGCGCCTCATCGATGATGATATCTGCAAAAGTACCACCTGCAAGCTCCTGATGCAATCGCGTAGTGGTAAAGTACATATTTCCGGGTACGATATCGCCGGGTTTTATCAGGATTTTTGACAGTATATTTTCAGCGCCTCGGCCCTGATGGGTTGGAATGATGTATTTGTATCCATAATACTTTTGTATGGCTTTTTCCATATTGTAAAAGCTCTTGCTTCCTGCATAAGCTTCATCTCCGGTCATGAATGCTGACCACTGGAGATCGCTCATAGCATTGGTGCCGCTGTCAGTCAGCAGATCGATATATACATCTTCGGCTTTAAGCAGAAAAGTGTTGTAACCAGCTTCTTTGATAGCTTTTTTACGGTCTTTTTCACTGGTCATTTTGAGCAGTTCGACCATTTTTATTCTGTAGGGTTCTGCCCAAGATCTTTTATGGTTCATTTGGATATTATTTGGTTCGAGATCAAAACAGTTTTTGGCATGACAAATGTAGGCAAGAGGTCATCAACTTTTCAAAAGGCGGCTGATGACTTTGATCAGATTTTCTGATGATAATAATTAGGGCTGGGATCAATTCACAAAAATAATTGACAAAGGCAGGCTTTGAAAATCACATTTTCAAATTGCCTTACTTTTACCAATACACTTTAACTGCTCTTATTTTTGTCATTCAAACGCATTTATTAATGCAGTTACTCTTCTTTGAATACTGTCTTGTGTAATGCTACTTTTTTCAATGATGTCGTATGCGTGAATTGTGCCTTTTGTTTGGTTCAATTCTACTTCTATGTTTGTGTCAGTTAATTTTTGAGCATATAATATGGCTTCGTCTCGTAAGCAGTCAAATTCAGCAGTTTCAATGTATGCAGGTGGCAAACCTTTTAAGTCAGTCCTTTGTAATGCTGAAACATACTTGGGTAAATGAGTTCTGTCTTTGCCTTTTAAATAAACGTCCCACATGAGTTTTGAGCTTGGTGCATTCCAAAGTGGTGTGTCTTGAAATTCCTGCATCGATTTGGTGCTTAACGTATGGTCGCAAACTGGATAAACCAACAATTGAAAACACAATTTTATTTCTTGTCGGTCTACTGTCATTTGTGCAATACAAGCCGCTAAGTTTCCACCTGCACTATCGCCACCTATTGCAATTTTTCCTTTGTCAATTCCAAGTGATGCTACATTGTCGTTTGTCCATTTTAAGGCTGCATAACAGTCTTCCAAACTTGTCGGAAATGGATTATTCAAACTCACTCTGTAATGAGGAAAAACGACAATACAATTTGCTTTTTCAGCATATGCAAACATCATTTTTTTATGTGCCTGCGCCGCTTCTATAAAAAAGCCACCACCGTGACAATACACCAAACAAGGTGCATTGGCTTGAATATTTTTTGGCTTGAAAACCAATACGTCAATGTCTTTATTCTCAAAGCCTTTTATTTGATGGGAAGTTACCTCAATGTTTTGCGGAGCTTTAGTGGAATTAAAATGCCATTTAAACAAGGCATTGAATGCCGGTACCATCCATTTCTTTGTATTTGGAACAAAACGTAGGAAAGTAAAATCTTTATGAATGTTGTATTTTGGCATAATGATTATTGCATTAATGTTGAAAGAAAACCAATAGTAAGTAGCGTTTCTACCACTGTTGAAACCAAGATTCCTTTGCTCACTTTACCATTTTTTAGCTCGAATAAGCCCATAATAGCTAAAAGCCCTGTGATTACTGCACCACCAATAGCAATGGCTTCTGTGGTTGGCATACTGGTTCTTGCTAAAAACATCATTGTAGAAAGTCCTAAATAAACCGCCCCAATTCTATGGGACATTACTTTGGCTTCATCGGGTGCTTGCATTCCCCATTGTTTCAGCATGAAAGCGCTAGAAAATAAAAATCCAAAACCTAAGCCTATAGCTACCCCCAATGTTCGGACAGTTTAATCTTAATTTATAATAAATATATTATTATTTATTATTATATGTTTCTTTTCTTTTTTGTTACTTTTTTTTCTTTTCTTTGTTAACAAAACAAAGATATGTGGATAACTCTTAGAATGCCTTATTTTGCTCATTTTATTTTATTTGTTTTTTTGTTGGTATTGTGAATAAGGTGTGCAATAGTTTAATGACTCATGCCTTCTTTCCATATTGTAATAATTCATATATGTATCAATTCCTTTATATAATTCCTTCCCATCACTTGTCGGATTCAAATACACGTGTTCATACTTTAGTGTCCGCCAGAATCGCTCTATAAAGATGTTGTCTATGGCCCTGCCTTTGCCATCCATACTCAGTTTGATACCATTGTCCAGTACCGTGGCAGTGAACTCAGCAGCCGTAAACTGTGACCCCTGATCTGTATTAATTATTTGCGGTATTCCCCAACGTGTTATACTATTCTGAACTAGACCAGCACACCAAGTCGCATCCATCGTGTTGGATATATCCCAGCTTAAAATAAAGCGACTGTGCACATCTATAACGGCCATCAGATACAAATAACCGTACAGCATCGGGATATAAGTGATGTCGGTAGCCCATACTTGATTAGGATTGGTAATTTCCACATTCCTAAGCAAATAGGGATACACAGCATGTTCAGGATGCCGTTTCGAAGTATGTGGACCTGGTACTATGGCTCTAAGTCCCATCAGATTATAATACAGACGTTCTATTCGTTTTATATTGATCTGGTAGCCTTTGTCCATCTTCAGCCATATATACATCCGTGGCACGCCTTTGTATGGATGCAGCAGATAGTGCTCATCCATGAGCCGCATGAGCTCCAGATTCAGTGCAGCTTCCGCTATTGGAGTATAATAGTAAGTACTTCGGTTTATACCAAGCAATTTGCACTGGTGCGAAATACTTATCCCGGGATGATCCTTTTGAATTAATGGCAGCATGTTCAACCCAGTCTCTTTAAACTTTTTTTTAAAAAGTCAATTTCAACCTTCTGTTCCCCGATTGTCCTTAATAGTTCATCCCGATCCGTTGGCACAGATTCTGTGGTCTTGGAGGTACTTTTTTCGAAAACCACCGATGCGTTACTCAGAAATTCTTTCTTCCATGTCGAAATTTGAGTAGGTGCAACCTGATGTCTTTGAGCTAACTCAGATAAGCTGTATCGCTCACTAAGAGCCTCTAAAACCACCTTGCTCTTAAATACTGATGTTAATTTTCTCTTTGTCATAAACAGCAAATTTAGTGTAAAAAAATTTATTTAACTTGCTGTCCGATTTTTGGGGGTAACTATAGCCTAAGGTGGCTATTGCAGCAATTAATGCGATTGTTGAAAATGTCATATTTTTATTATTTTTTAAATTTTTAGCAAAAATATGTTCAATATTTCAAACATACAACATTAGAGTATAGTCTATACTTGCAATTTATTTTTAAATATTGTAAATTTGCTCCAAATTCCTATCAGATGTTAATAAATGAACTCTCAAAGCGAACGGGAATTACCGCCCATACCATTCGATTTTATGAAAAGTCGGGATTGATAAAAGGTAAACGGCTTGAAGATGTCAAGTCAAACAATTATTTTCATTACGATGAAGAAACGGTTGAAAAGTTAAATCTCATCAAAGGGGCAAAGTCCATTGGTTTTACCATTAGTGAAATTGCCAACTTAATTGATGCTTGGTATAATAAAAAATTGTCTGCAGAAGATAAGTTGTCTGTCTGCGATGAAAAGTTATTGTCCATCGAAAATAAAATCAAAGAGTTGAAGCAGATGCAGAAACTTCTAAATCAATTGAGGAAAAACATCATTTCGTCAAAGTGTTGATGTATAAAAGTTACATGCATTATGATTAGGCAGGTTTAGGAAAGTTAAAACAATGGTCAAGCTTTAGATAGGATTCGTAAAAAATAGGAGTGCAGTCTTTAATTAAAAGATGTGCAATGAAAGTAGGGAAAACTTCTAATATAGGGAGTGTAAGAAAGATTGTGTAAACTAGTATCAAGGAGTTAGGCTTCCATCTGTGGGGGGTACCCCCCACAGATGGAAAATTTTTTAATATGTTTGTGCGACCAAGTACAGACACATTTTTTAACCTAACAAATTTAATAGTTATGCAAAGTAACAAATTTAATCTTAATCTCTCTGAATTTCTTCAGGATGTCAAGTCTCTTAATGATTTTGACAATGTTATGAATGGTCTTTACAAAGATGGCATTCAAGAACTTTTTAAAAGCTGAACTAAGTCATCATTTAGGCTATTCAAAACACTCGCCCGATGGGATTAATTCAGGTAATTCCCGGAATGGGTCTTATAAGAAAAAGATACGCACTACACAAGGACAGGTAGAGTTGGATATTCCACGGGATCGTAACGGTGAATTTGAGCCTATCATTGTTCCCAAGGGCCAAACTACCACTGAGAAAGTAGAATCTGTCATTACATCTCTTTACAGTAGAGGTATGAGCACTGATGACATAACAGCTCAAATTCAGGAAATTTATGGCTTAGACGTTTCTAAAACCTTTGTTTCAGATATTACAAACAAAATGATTCCGGCTATCCAGGAATGGCAAAACAGACCTTTGGATAATACTTATTACATCGTTTGGATGGATTGTATTTGTTTTAAAATCCGGCAGGATAATAAAATCATCAACAAGAGTATTTATATCGTTATAGGACTGAAAACCAATGGGATCAAAGAAGTTTTGGGCATCTGGATGAGCGCCAACGAGTCTGCCGCGTTTTGGCTTTCTGTCTTAAATGAGCTCAAAGACAGGGGCGTTAAAAAGATGCTCATTGCATGCACTGACAATCTTACAGGATTCACTCAGGCCATTCAAACTGCTTTCCCCGATACCGTATCCCAGCTTTGTATCGTTCATCAAATCAGAAACTCTATGAAGTTTGTCCCATGGAAAGATAGAAGGGCCTTCCTGGCTGATTTAAAAAACTGTTTATGCCGCTTTAAATATGGAAACTGCTCTCATTGCTTTTGAAGCTTTTAAAGCAAAATGGGGGTCTAAATATGCCTATGCCATTAAAAGTTGGGAAGCAAACTGGTCAAATCTATCTCCCATGTTTCAGTATCCTACTAACATTCGTAAAATTATGTATACCACTAATACCATTGAAGGCCTCAACAGAGCCATCAGAAAATTTACCAAAACCAAAACACTTTTTCCAAATGATCAGGCAGCCTTGAAATCTGTATATCTTGCTATTCAGCAAATTCAAGTTAAATGGACAATGCCAATTCATAACTGGCATATTACTCATAATGAAATTTTAATTATCTTTGAGGATAATTTGATTCAGCCATAATTCTTTGAAGTTTTGTTTACACAAAATATTTTACAGCCTCCTAATATAAAAAAACTTAGGGAAGAGTTTAAATATTTTATTGAAATCAATTTTGATGAACATTTGGTTTACTCATTAATTTTTGAGAAAACGCAATCTATGACCTTACTTCGATGTCTATCCAAATGTTCGAATTCTCTAACTACGATCCCACACATCAAGCATCCCGCTAAAGCTGGGCAAGTTACATAATGCATTGACTACAGATTTTAATAAAATTGTACCTTCACAATAAATCTTATTATCATCAACGCATGGTCATAAAATGATCAATCAGATGTTGAATTTAAATCTATCAGGCACTAGACTGATTCATAAATAATATGATCGCAGTTGCATTTATCTGCTTTCAGCAGGTAGAAACTGGAACCATCGAGAGTCAGTTATAGATCATTTGGTTTAGTAAGCACAAGTTACAAATAGTATCAAACTTTAGCATGATTCATCAAGCTTTAGCATGACTTACGCTGGCAAGGATTGTTTTCGAAGATGACTATCCTATATGCTGTATCATCAAGTGATTTCGGCTCCGTGCTTGCTCTCAATCACCATCGGTTATTTCAAAAATAAGTTTTAACTGCAAATTCATATTGCGCAATAAATATTCTTTTAAATGCTGCAATAGTATTTTGCTCATAAAATAATAACATTGCTTTTTTATACATAATGGAATCAACAGTCCTGAAAGATAGTGGGCAATGACCATTGTCCATCAATATAGCATTACAAACAATCCTGGCCGTCCTTTTATTGCCATCTGCAAAAGGTTGAATATAAGATATTAGTAATAACACCAGCATTGCTTTCTCAAACACATTTGTTTTATTATTTAATACATCGCAAACCAACCCTAAGGCTTCTTTTATCTGAAAATCATTGTCCAAAGGTTGATAATTTGTGCCAGAAATGCCAACTCTTCGATTACGAATGTTTCTGTCAACATTAAGCTCTTTTACCAGCAAACTATGTATGTCTTCAATTTTGGAAATGCTTAATGGCGTTACATAAAGTTTGTTGCCTATCAAAAAGTCAATGGTTGCTTTATGATTGAGCAACATCACTGCTTCTTCTTTGGTTTTGCCATGTGCAGTTTGTTTATCTTTTAATAGTATTTCCGTTTCTAACAATGAATAGGTATTGCCTTCTATTTGAGATGACTTCCAACTTAAATCAATCGCTAAACGCTCCATTTCTTTGTTATATTCATTAGCGCTTAAACTTTGAATATTTAATTCATATTTTTTTTGATATTGCTGCAATAGCGTATTTTCTTCAGCAGTAAAAAGTGAAAGAGTAGGTAATATGTTTGTCACCAAAACCCAATTGAATTGTCTTTTTATCTTTCTTTCATCTATTTCAAGAAAAAAGTATTGATCCAAATCTGTTGGTATAAATAGGTCGTAAGAGGGGTGAATACTATATTTAGAAGACTTGCCTTTTCCTGATAATAAAATCTTATTTTCAGCTATAAGCGTAGCTAAATTTCTTTTTAAAGTGGCTAAGCTAAAATGCGATACTAACTTTTCGATTAACTTAGCAGAAGAAGCAGTATGCAGCTCTTGAATAGCTGCGATGATTAGGTCTTTATTATTCATATTCATAATTAAAGCTCACGTTTTTACAATATACGGCTCAAAATTAGACAATTTGAGCCGTATATTCAAATTGTTTTGAGCCGTATTGAAATATTGTTGCCCCGATGGTCGCAGTATTCATCTGCGATGTACTATTTTATGAATCTTTACCCCGATCGTCGCAGTAACGCCACGGTGTCACAAGTTATGCAACTGCGATGCACTATTTTACGAATCTTTACCCCGTAGGATAAATATCCAAAAGGTTAATTCAATACGCCCCTTACTTAACTATTTGATGCTAAGTTTTGTGCTTTAATTTTTTATTATTTGTGTTGACGAATTAAAAATTCATAAATAAGCGTCGAGATTGCTATGGAAACATTTTATAAATATCCTTACGATGAGCAATTATAATAAAACGTATAACATTGACATTAATTATCTCAAACCCAATTCTATAATCTCCTAGTCTAAGGCGATAATAATTAGTGAAACCTGAAAGTTTTCTCACATTTGGTATTTTATCTAAATTAGGCGATGTTTCACAGGTAAATATGATTTGTTCAATCTTTGTATAGATCAACTTGTTCTTTATTTTTTTCTAATGACTTTTCAAAAGATTTATCAAACTCGACAATCATCTGAGCTTTAATTTATTCAATATTGTTTCTTTGTTCACAGTCTCATTTGTTTTCACTTCATCCATCATAGTTCCCAAAGCAATATCTTCATATTGCTCATCTTTAAGGTCCAGCACACTGCCTCCTAGCTTTTTAGCAAGCTCAGAAAGAATCTTATTACTTTTTTTATCTGCACGAATTACTATTGCGGCCATTTTTTTAAAGACAAAATTAAGAAATTAATTATTAACTAAACCATAAAATATTTTTTTAATCCAAAATTCATTTTACAAACCAAAGTTTGCTACCCGCTGCTGGCGCAAGTTTGTAACTTGTGCCTTTACTCTACACCTATCAATAACTAAACACATAACCTTCAAGACTCATAGGTCTTTCTAAAATCTCTACATCCAAAACACCATTTATTCCTAAATAATCTCTTGCACTACTATGTAAATAATGGTCGGGTTCGCTCACTATACCTGCCACAACAGGGTTATTATGCACATAATCTATCTTTTGAAACGTAACAGCAGGACTAAAAAGTTCAATAGGATGATTGTCTTGTTGCCAAAATTGATATACCTTATTGTTGCTTTTGTTTTGACCAGCGTTTCTGAAAATGCTCATCATCCACTCTTTTCTACTTTCAGATGGATTGTTTTCAATAGCTTCGATAAGGTTTTTAGAAGTAAATTTTTTGAGATCACGCAAAATATCTGAATGACTGTATTGACCTGATCTAGAAAATACCAAATGTGCATGATTGCTCATCAAGCACCAAGCATGGAGATTTAATCCTTTATTTTGTTGACAATATCTTACACTCTCAATAAATATTTCCATATAGGTGAGCCTGGTAAAAACATCTACCCATGATACCGTTGCAAAACTTACAAAGTATATACCATTAGTATCTATAAACTTGTACTTAGTACTCACTCTCTTTTATAATTAGGCCGTATATAGAGATTATCAAAATTCTTACCAAAAAAGTTTATGGCACGAGTTGCAAACTCGCGCCAGCAGGGGATAAAATCTCCGAGCAATACCAACTATTTTGTCATATTCTCATTCGAATAAAGTCCAATGCGTAATCTGGGTTAAAACGATAATAACTGTTACGCTAACCACGAAAAGAAAATAGTTTTAGTTATTTACCCCGATCGTCGCAGTAACGCCACGGCGTCACAAGTTTTTGCAACCGCGATACAGTATTTCAAGCATTCTGTTATAGCAGGACACCCGCTATAGGAAAGCTAGGTTTAATGTAACAACGTTTAAAATCTGCGACCATCGGCAAAGTTTAGGTATTAATTTTTTCTAACAATTCAATTTTACTTATATCCAAGTGCTTTGCTACATCATTTAGAATGCTGGAAACCAATTTTGATTGGGCTATGGTTCGGAATAGTAATGTGATGTTCATCATTCTCAGTGATTCTTGATAATCTGATATGGCTACCTTTCTGTCTTGTAACCAGATATCCAACTTTATATAGTTTTTTTACCAAACTTTCTCCAGATTCGTCCCTTGATAGCTTCATGCCGTTAGTACTTCATCTTTGACAAAATGCATTCTTACTATCCGTTGTACATTGTCATTAAAATGGCAAGATACTGCTTCAATGATATTCGCCTTCAATTCAGACCAAGTGTCTGCCTCTGTAAATATTGATATGCCTAGTGCTGAGGCTTCATATCCACCTTCTGATGATTCATTAATCACAAATATTAACTCTTGCATATAACTAATTTTAGAAGACAAAGATATAGGATTTTATTTATTAGCCATAAAACAATCTTCTTTCGATCGTCTCAGTAACGCCACGGCGTCACAAGTTATGCAACTGCGATGCACTATTTTACGAATCTTTATTCCGTAGGATAATTATCCATCGGGGTAAATTCAATACGCCCCTTACTTAAAAATAAAGCACAAAACTATATAATCTAAGTTTTGTGCTTTAGTGTATAGATATTTGATATTTGTGTTGACGAATTAAAAAATTCTTAAAAAATAGGATCGCAGTTACAAACTGCGACCATCGGGAGAATATCTTTCTCAAAAACAAACATGCTACTTTGACCTCTTAATCTTTCGAGCTCTTGCTTTGCTCTCTCATTTAAGATCGCTAATTCTTTTGGGTCAGTGCTACAACCAATTGATTTGATTAGTCTATTTCTACCATTTTCTTTTATTAAAATCTGGATACTGATACTACCCGAATTGTTCTTCTTTTGCCGTATAAACATACCCCAAAAGTACTTAAAATATCAGCGGGTCACCCGAATTTTACTTATTTCAATTATATAGGACTGATAATCAATATTATACAATTCCCATTTTTAAAAGTGCGGAAAACAGGAGGTCATTAAAATCTGAATCTTGGGTTACAATTGTGTATTGATTCAGTTTTGCAAAATCCCAAATAATTTTATCAGACGCATTTATTAGTTTCTCTTTTTTAACAGTTGAAGAACCTTCAAATTCTTTCGGCAGCATTTCTAATATTCAATTGCGGGCATAAACTTCAACATTGATGGTTATACATCAGGGAAATTTATCAGTTGGATACTTTAAAACATGTCTATATATTTTTTGATTACATCGATAAGGTTGTCGAATTAAATTTTTCAGTGGGATGACTTGAAGTCATCCCACCGAAAACATCGACCGAAAAAACATAAAAAAAGCAGCCGAAACAAATGTCCCGGCTGCTTTCTTATTCTTATGAAATTGATATTTTATATCATCATGGAGTTGTCCCTACGACAAGTCGTTTGGTCACATCGGGAAGTCCTTCAGCTCTCACCCTGATCATGTACATACCGCTGCTGAATCCTGATAAGTCCACCTGCTCTCTCTCCGTACCTGCTTCTATCACCGCCGTCCTGAGGAGTTTGCCCTGCAGGCTCATGATGTCCAGTTGCACCTGTGTCTTGCTGTATGCACTCAGGTCTATATCTGTCAGCCCGTATGTCGGGTTTGGAGATATCTTAAAGTCAGCTATGGCAAGCTGATCAAAATGGGTTCCAATATTATTAGGTCTTACTGGTGCTGAACCTGATCCGGTAGTACTTGTATTAGAAAAAGATGCTGTCCCTTGTGTCGATGGCGGAATCATCATCTGTACATTGGATGTATGGACGATCAGACCCATATTGATACATGATGCCATAGGGATGGTCTTGGTACCTACCGGCTTCCATGTGGTGCCATCCAGAGATACAAAAGTACTAAATACATTTCCAGTACGAGTGATACGCAACCAAAAGTGATTGATATGCGCATTGGCTAGAAATGTAGCGCTCGCATTGTTTACATCTCTGAAACTGCTGGATGACATGCCTGCTTTATTGATGGTCAACTGAGCCTTTTTAGCTCCTGCCATATCGGTTTCACGCATGATGAGACCTGCCAGTGCATTGGATGACATCGATGCCTTATTGACCAGTGTGGTGATACTACCGTCGCCGCAGAGTGTCGTCTGTGCAAATGCGTGTGCATCACTTGTATATGGGAAGTTGATCTGACAGTTGTTACAGTTTACTGAAAAAGTTTGAGTAGAATTATTGTATGATACACTGTTGCCATTTGGGATGTTCACGCCATTCGGTTGTTGACTCCAGCCACAAGGAAGACCGCCTACTGTAATGATGCTGGTACAGATGGACACATTGTCGCTCAAATCAGTCACCGTTACGGTTACAGGCACTGGCTGACCCACCTGAGCGCAGGAGATGGACGACGGATTGAGGGCGATGGACTTTATACCACAATTATCAGTGGCAGTCACTAATGATGCAGGGGATAAGGGTATATTCTGCTGACCATTGAAGGTGATAGATGAATTGTGACAAGTGACCATAGGTGGTGTATCATCTATGATGTTATAGATAAAGCTCCAAATAGAAGAAGTACTGCCACATGTATATACCCATGTATAAGTACGTGTCCCAACACAAGTTATAGGGTTTGGCGTATTTATTACCACAGGTCCAATGGGTGTAATACTCGTACCGTTACAGGCCAACACTGCCGGTGGAGTGGGTTGAATAGCCAAAGCCGGATTATTAACGATAGTAGCACCATTGGCCGGTACCACTGGATTGGCCAAAGTGCCAGGTACTGTACTCACAGGAGCAGATTCGGCACTCACAGTGGTGCTAATGACGTTGCAAGCACAGCGGGTACGAATGTTTTGTACCGGCACCGATTGATTATAGGTAGGTATATTTGTACTCCAGCTGCCCCCATTGACCTGATATTGCAATGTTGATAAGGCTGGACATGGTGTGCCTGATGGTGCAGCGATGCTGCCCACTGTGAGCGTACATCCTGTGCCGCATGTGCTGTTGGAAATGCTCACATTTAGTGGTGCTGTTGAGAAAGTGGGACATGGACATTCTCCAGCAGTCACTGACAAAGTAGCACCCTGACAACCTCCTACTGCAGTCCAAGGAGCCGTTAAACTTGGCTCAGGATCAGTTTCTCCCACTGTCTGAGTAAAAAGTACATTTGGTCCTGATCTCAATGAATATGTTGTTGGATTAGATTTAAAAATAGAAAAATTTCCAAAGGTATATGCAAAACTACCAGTAACAATATTTACTTCATCTCTTTGATAAGTACCTGTTACACCTGCGCAACTGCTAACGATGCATAACTTATTATTATCGGAAGTTCTTTCACCTCTGGTTACGGTTAGTCCTGAGCTATAACATTGAGTTGCGTATTGCCAATTACCATCAGGAGGTATTTCAGCGGTACCATTATTAAACATCCAGCCAGATGCCCCCAAAAACCATTTTGAACTATTCTGATGATAAGATATTTGAACATATTGATCGGTGGTAGAAATAAATACTCCAGGATTAACAAGGTTGGTGTATAAAAATGTACCAGTTAAAATTTGATGTGGAGTAGAGCAGGTGGAATTTGGCAACGAAACAAACGATCCTGATACAATGTAGTGGTAAACTGTTTTGGGTTGTGCGTAGGATATCAAGTAAAAGGATGAGAATACTATTACAAATAATATTCTGCTGATCACAAGGTTTGAGCAGTAGGTGCCCAATGCAAACATTGGATGATTTTTTAACACCCAGCGATTTAGATTTAAAGACTTTAGTTGCATCATTTTTAAAGATTTTGTAAAAGAAATAAAATATTAGTTAATTTAAATACCAATTGATGTAATGGTTAATGATTGTATAAGTAATGAGATACGATGTTTTAATTTAGTGCAAAAAAAAGAAAATATCAAGGCAGACGCAATAGTTATTTTTAACTATACGGATATAACATACTGAATATCAATGTTATAAAAACGAAAATAAATTGAAAAAGAGCTTTTGTGATTAAAAGTGGTCTCTTTTGGTCTAAAGTGAGTATAGCTGGCGGGCTACTTTTATTGTAGATATGATGCAAAATGAATATTTTACCATAAAAGGTTAGCTAAGTCCCTGCAAAGTCTATAATTTTACTGCCTGGAATACCTTCACAAAAATATCAATGATAAAAGTAGCCATATTTGATGACCATCCTGCCATCCTGGAGGCCTTGATCAAACATTTTGCAAATATAGATGGCATAACCATCGTTGGCCAGTTTACAGAAAGTCATGCTGTATTGGAATTTTTGAAAACGGAAAAGGTTGACTTTTTGATTTTAGATATTTTGACAGAAGAAGAGTTGGGACTTTCATTATTTGAGCATGTGGCAGAACACTACAAAGACATCAAAGTGATCGCCTATACCAATGTAAAATCGGCATTTGTGCATGATGAGTTGAGAAACGGTGGCGTGATCGCAGTAGTCAAAAAGGTGGAAAAATTGGATGTACTTTCTGATATCATATGCCAGCATCAGGAAGCGATATCAAACGAGTCCGGATTTAACTCTTTGTCGATCACCCCCAAAGAAAAAGATATAGCACATTATCTGGCGCGTGGTCTGACGGCAAGAGAAATCTCTGATTTGACACAAAACTCTATCAATACGATCAATAATCAGAAAAATACGCTGTTAGAGAAATTTGAATGCAGTAATACGACAGTGTTGATTTTGAAGTTGACACAGATGGGTTTGATTGATGTTATTTGAGTAGGACGGGGGAATGGAGAATGGAGAATGGAGAATGGAGAATGGAGAATGGAGGACGGAGAATGGAGGACGGAGAATGGAGAACGGGGAACGGAGAAAGGAGGACGGAGAAGGGAGAACGGAGAGTGGAGAGTGGAGAATGGAGGGCGGAGAAGGGATTTCGACTTATTTCCTGCGCTAAATCACCGTATTGCTAAATTAGGATACGGTGGCTGAGCGAAAACATACAGCGAACGAGCCGAATTCACTTAAGATAGTCAAATCAAACTAATAAAAATTTAGTTATATTTGCGATCTTAGAGAAAGCCCATGATACGAGTAGCCATTTTTGACGACCATCCGGCAATTATTGACGCATTGACAAGTCATTTTGACCAAATAGGTGATATTAAAATCGTCGGTAAGTTTACAGAGACAGGCACTTTATTTGAGTTCTTGGAAGAGAATGAAGTAGATTTTTTGGTCTCAGATGTTTTGACAGATGAAGAGATAGGCCTTGCGGTTTTTGAGACCATTGCCCTTAAGTACAATAACATTCGAATTATCGCTTTTACTAGTATCAAATCTGCATTTATACATGAAGAATTGAGAAATCTGGGTGTAATTGCTATTGTCAATAAAAAAGAAAAAATACACTTAATTTCTGATTTCATATTGCAATATAAGGAAGAAATTAAACGACTAAAACCTTATAAGTCAATGACTCTAACACCCAAAGAAAAAGAAATAGCCCATTATTTAGCCCAAGGATTGTCAGCAAAAGAGATCTCTTCCATTACACAAAACTCCATCAATACGATCAATAATCAAAAAAATACGCTGTTAGAGAAATTTGAATGCAGTAATACGACAGTGTTGATTTTGAAGTTGACACAGATGGGTTTGATTGATGTTATTTGAGTAGGACGGGGGAATGGAGAATGGAGAATGGAGGACGGAGAAGGGAGAAGGGAAAACGGAGAAAGGAGAATGGAGGACGGAGAAGGGAAAACGGAGAAAGGAGGACGGAGAAAGGAGGACGGAGAAGGGAGAATGTAGAACGGAGAAGAAGTTCATAAAGGAGGCTGTAAAATATTTTGTGTAAACAAAACTTCAAAGAATTATGGCTGAATCAAATTATCCTCAAAGATAATTAAAATTTCATTATGAGTAATATGCCAGTTATGAATTGGCATTGTCCATTTAACTTGAATTTGCTGAATAGCAAGATATACAGATTTCAAGGCTGCCTGATCATTTGGAAAAAGTGTTTTGGTTTTGGTAAATTTTCTGATGGCTCTGTTGAGGCCTTCAATGGTATTAGTGGTATACATAATTTTACGAATGTTAGTAGGATACTGAAACATGGGAGATAGATTTGACCAGTTTGCTTCCCAACTTTTAATGGCATAGGCATATTTAGACCCCCATTTTGCTTTAAAAGCTTCAAAAGCAATGAGAGCAGTTTCCATATTTAAAGCGGCATAAACAGTTTTTAAATCAGCCAGGAAGGCCCTTCTATCTTTCCATGGGACAAACTTCATAGAGTTTCTGATTTGATGAACGATACAAAGCTGGGATACGGTATCGGGGAAAGCAGTTTGAATGGCCTGAGTGAATCCTGTAAGATTGTCAGTGCATGCAATGAGCATCTTTTAACGCCCCTGTCTTTGAGCTCATTTAAGACAGAAAGCCAAAACGCGGCAGACTCGTTGGCGCTCATCCAGATGCCCAAAACTTCTTTGATCCCATTGGTTTTCAGTCCTATAACGATATAAATACTCTTGTTGATGATTTTATTATCCTGCCGGATTTTAAAACAAATACAATCCATCCAAACGATGTAATAAGTATTATCCAAAGGTCTGTTTTGCCATTCCTGGATAGCCGGAATCATTTTGTTTGTAATATCTGAAACAAAGGTTTTAGAAACGTCTAAGCCATAAATTTCCTGAATTTGAGCTGTTATGTCATCGGTGCTCATACCTCTGCTGTAAAGAGATGTAATGACAGATTCTACTTTCTCAGTGGTAGTTTGGCCCTTGGGAACATGATAGGCTCAAATTCACCGTTACGATCCCGTGGAATATCCAACTCTACCTGTCCTTGTGTAGTGCGTATCTTTTTCTTATAAGACCCATTCCGGGAATTACCTGAATTAATCCCATCGGGCGAGTGTTTTGAATAGCCTAAATGATGACTTAGTTCAGCTTTTAAAAGTTCTTGAATGCCATCTTTGTAAAGACCATTCATAACATTGTCAAAATCATTAAGAGACTTGACATCCTGAAGAAATTCAGAGAGATTAAGATTAAATTTGTTACTTTGCATAACTATTAAATTTGTTAGGTTAAAAAATGTGTCTGTACTTGGTCGCACAAACATATTAAAAAATTTTCCATCTGTGGGGGGTACCCCCCACAGATGGAAGCCTAACTCCTTGATACTAGTTTACACAATCCTTCTTACACTCCCTCATAAAGTGGGCTATTTTTCATATCATTGCATTTTAAAATTAATTGAATAGAGTGTTTCATTCAAAAGTCATAATATTTAGCTTGCTTTTTTGTTTGTCATTCCAAAACAAATCTTTGGCACAGTTAGACAATGGCCAAAACCACCCAAAAAAAGACTCTCTATATCAGATTATCTTTGACAAGGATAAAAGTGTAAGTATAACAACTGATGCAATCAAGGCATTGAATACTTTCAGAATACCCATGGAAGATACGATTTTCCAACAAATCGATAAATTAATACTTTCTAAAAACTGCACACCCAAAGATAGAGTCAATCTATTTCATTATTACGGTATTGGGTATTATAGGAAAGGAGATTACCAGAATGCTGAACGACAACTGGAACAATCTTACAATAGTTTTAAGACGTATAATCAACTTGACGTAGATCTGGCTTTTTTTACCAATTATGGACTTGTAAAAAATAACCTGGGCAAAAACAATGAAGCTATACCCATCTATCTCGAAGGTATTCAAATAGCTGAAAAAGCTCGGAAAAACAAAGATTTAGGTCACCTATATACTAAATTGGGTGATATTTATGTCAATCTTAAAAAATACAATGATGCCGACAATTATTATCGTCAAGCAGTAGCATTGGGTAAAAAGATAAAAGACCAAAAGGTCGAAGCTTATGCATTGCGAGGATTGGGTACAAGTGCACTCAATGCCGGAGATTATAATAAAGCAGTCGAAATATTTAAAGAAGCTATTTCTATTTTTGAGTCTCTGCAAGATGGTTTTATGATCAATGATGTAAAGAGTTTTTTAGCTGCGACTTACGATGAGATGGGAAGGTACGATGCAGCAGAAAAATTATATGATGAGGCAGCACTTTACTTTAAGAATTCCGGTTACAAAGGTGACCTTTATTATATCGCCATAGATAAGGGTAAGCACCTTATCAAAAAGGGAGACTTTAAAAATGCTATCAAAAGTTGTTCATACGCTAAAGATAATTTGCTTGAAATAGGTGACATTTTCTGGGCCACAGAAGCTTGGAAATGTATGTATGAAGCTGCGAAAAAAGATAGAAATTATAAAGATGCCTTGACTTATTACGAAGGATTTATTAAGTATCATGATAGTTTGGTCAATGATAAAAACATTCAAAAAATCACAGAACTGCGCAAGGATTTTGAGTTCGATAAAGAGAAAGAAAAAATATCTATAGAAACTACTCAAAAAATCGAAAGAGAGAAAATCTTTCAAAAATATATGGGTTTGGGCTTGCTCTTACTTTCAGGGCTTTTGTTTTTTGCATTCAGAGCATATAAAACAAAGCAAAAAGCCAATGCAAGCATTTTACAAAAAAACATAGAATTGGAGAAATATAGCCAAGCTAATGAAAATTTGATTTTTTCTCTATCACATGACATCAAAGAACCGATGCTAGGTGTACAATTGCTGCTCAAAAAACTTAAGTCCGAAGATGAGCATATCCAAAAAGCTTCCGAAAGCATGGGCAATCAGATAGCCTCCATCAATAGCATCGTAAATAATTTATTGCAATTGAAAAAATCCAGTAATACTACCCAAGAAGGAAACGTAAGTCATGAGATGATAGTCCACACCATAGATAATATAGCAAAAGAACTGAATTACAAACTGGTAGAAAAAAATATCAAACTACACAATACAGTTTACCATACGCCGCTACTTACACTGCCCATCTCATCCCAAAAGTTGTATCTTACACTTCTTAATCTTATAAATAATGCCATCAAGCATAGTCCATATGATAGCACTATTGAAATATTTGCCAAATCGGATGGTATCTATATCAGAGATTTTGGTAGCGGCATAGATCCTGACACCATGGCAAAAATAGGTAAGGACAATATCGATAAAGATGACTATAGTGGCGGGTCAGGCATGGGCTTGATGTTGGTGAGCAATCTCCTGGCTGGCACCGGTGTGCGCTTGTATTTTGAAAATTTGCAAGGTGGTACGCTGGCAGGGATTAAGTTGCATTCTTAATCCCCAATTGTCGCTGTTTCTAACTGTTGTCAGGTTAAAACTATCTACGCCATAGCGGGTAGATAAGTGCAATATCGATCTTGCTATTTATAAACCAGTCTAATGACTAGTGCTCTGACAAAATAAAAAACTTAATGAAATGTTGTTCTTTTTCCTAATATCTGTGTTAAAAATACTCGTCGTTGCTACTGCTACGCCTGTGTTTTTTGCCTGGATCTTAGAAAAAATAACGGCCATTATAATTTAACTCTTTATTTAGGGCCAGCTTGCATTAACCTAAATATATGATAATCATATTTTTATATGCAATTTTAAATAAATAAGTGCAAAGGTTTTTAATCATATCATTCAAAACTCATGCTTCTATATCAAGTTGATCATCGCCTCATGCCGGCTCGGCAAATACTTTTTGCATTGCCCAAAAAGTATTCAAAAACGCTAGTTCAAAAAAAGGTAACTGAATGGTGCAGCTTTGCTGCATTTGAGTGATACGAAATCACTCAAAAATGAAGGCACTGATTTAAACTTAAATCAGCTAGGTGTATTGTTGTTCATTCCCGACCTACCCATCCCTTTCGGGTTCCTTCACTTCTCGCACTGTCATGCTCGACCTTACAGGATCGTTCAGTCCTGCATTTTTCTATCGCCTTGATTATGAATCGTTTAATTTGTATCATTGTAGACCGGCGATAGACGCACTTTTGACTCTTCATTCTCTATTGCTGGTTTTTGAACGGAACGTCTTCGAAATATATGTATCCAAAATGAATGGATGACTTATTCAGCAGACCCTATTTAGTCAGAGCACTAGAGTAACTTTTACTGACAATCCAATAATCAACAACATCTCACTTTCGCTCTCAAAGTATTCCAATAGTGTTTAGTGATTTTAATATTTGTAGCTAAATGAATGATTGCTAAAATGATTGCTCCCGGAAGTAGGTTTACTGCTAGAAAGTGGAAAGTGTCAAAATGCTTCAATCCTGATAAACTCCGATCGTCGAAGTTTTCAACTGCGATGCACTATTTTATGAATCTTTACCCCGTAGGATAATTATCCAACGGGGTAAATTCAATACGCGCACCTCACTAAAAAACAAAGCACAAAACTATATAATCTAAGTTTTGTGCTTTAGTGTATAGATATTTGATATTTGTGTTGACGAATTAAAAAATTCTTAAATAATAGGATCGAAGTTACAAACTGCGACCATCGGGTGTATCCACAGCAGTAGGTATAGGTGGGGATCCGATCATTGGTACACCTACAAAAGATGCGGTCAAGTTACTTATGGATGATCCTGAAACTGACGGTATCGTCATGATAGGTGAGATCGGGGGAAATTATGAAGCTGACGCTGCAAGATATATCAAAGCGACAGGAAATAAAAAACCTGTCGTAGGATTTATTGCGGGGCAGACAGCACCCAAAGGCAGAACAATGGGACATGCAGGTGCGATAGTGGGAGGCCATGATGATACTGCGGAAGCAAAAATGAAAATCATGGCAGAAAATGGTATCCATGTAGTCAACTCGCCAGCTGAAATAGGCATCACCATGGCAAAAGTATTGAAAGGTTAATTTGGATGATGATATCATTGCGTGATCATACAATGAGCCATCTTATTTGTTAGACATCATTGCCTAAAATCCAAACAATTTAAGTTTTTTTGAGACGGTTCTGACTTTCTATCACACCATACAAACGTCTTAAGCAGACATTTTTCTCAGCATTTTCTGATTGAAATTGATCATACCCAAATAGTTACTTTTGCAGAAATAATAGGTGATAAAATCAGGTTCAAGTTAAGAAGTACAAATAATTGATATCTATAGTTCGTTCTATTCTTATCTAATCTTTCGTCCGAATATCCCATTCAACAGATCGAAGGAGAACTTTCCGGTCTCTCTTTTCAGCTTGATTTGGAATGCTATTTCAAGTCCAAAAAGTACTCCGATGGCATATAAAATAAGTCCTGCCCGAAGATACAGAAAAGGTTGAAAATATATCTCAAAGATAGGTTCCAGAAGGATTCTGGCCAAAGTAATGCCACAAACTATCAGCAATGCTGCCATGGCGGTAGCTTTTATAGTCAGGTAAAGATCATTATTCAGCTTACGATTACATATACTGTAAAGACCTATATAAATATTATTGTCAGGGTCCATTGTAATGAGTTGAAGCAGAATTTCTTTGGCTTTTTTATAATCATATTGCTGGTAGTGGCATGCCGCTTTTTTGAACAGCAAATCATTAAATATGTTATCTCCTTTGAAGGTGTAAATATTTTCGGTTATGACTGATTCAATAATCGGATCAACAAATCTCAAAAAACGTTCATACCTTCCCACCTCAAAGAGACATATCAAATAGTCTATATCAAGCTCAATTTTTTCATCAAAGTATAGCCCGTCAATAGCTTTTTTGTTATCTTCATAATACCTGACTTTTTCGCGCCAGGCATCATCACCCAACCGAAAGTAGCTCAGGTATATATTTCTTGAATGAACAGGCATATAAGCTTTTATATCGTATTTGCAATACAAAATTAAATCAAATATGTTTCAAAAGCAAGATCTAATAAACACAACGTTCAATTATTCTGGTATTTTTTCACCAGACATCATTTTTTAAGATGTTCGGCCGCGGCTTCCAGCTCATCAAAAAAATCCTGACCTTTTTTTCTGATGATGGCATCCATGACAAACCTGTATAGTGGTACTTTTTCTTTTTTACCTTTTGTACATGCTGCACTGCAGATGTCCCACTGATCATAATTCCATGCTTCAAATCCTGATATTTCATTCATGGCAATCCTGACCGGATACAGATGACAGGATATAGGTTTTTGAAATGTGATTTTGCCTTCGTACCAGGTCTTTTCTATACCACAAACGGAGATTCCGAGTTCATTTTTAGTCAGAAAAACGCAGGCACCATCCTCGTGACAAGATGTGCCCCACACACCCGGGTCATGATAATAAGTGAATCCTTCTTGTGTCTTAAGATACTCTTTGGAGCGTTCAGGAAGATTTTCAGCAACGACATCCAAATACTTTTTTATCGTTTCTATTTCATGCTGATCGACAGGTGCACCATAATCACCTTCTGTACAGCAAGCACCTTTGCAGACATTGAGGTCGCAAACAAATTTTTCTTCTATCAGATCATCACTGACCAACACATCTCCGATTACAAGCATGATTTCTTATTTTTTCTTTTTATCTGCAGCGACTTCACTGATAGCCCGCACAAGTTTGTCCAGATCCTGTGTTCTTGTATATACATGTGGCGTGATGCGCACACAGCTGATATTTTCCCAAACGATACCTACTGTATGTATTTTATATTTAGAAAACAAGGCACTGTCCAGTTCGCCGGGAGTCATACCATCGACACTCACTCCACAGATAGCACAAGAATAAGCGTCCTTGAGCGAAGTGTGAATTTTTACATTGGGGATGACTGCTACCTTCTCAGCCCAATAGTTTTTTAGATATCTGATTCTTTCTTCTTTTCTTTTACTGCCTATGGCCTGGTGAAAATTGATGGCTTCACCGATACCTTGCTCTATAGGGAAACTTCGGGTACCCAGGGTTTCAAATTTCCTGATGTCATCACTCTGTGGTTGGTCATTGCAGACCAATGGCCATATATCATGAATATTTTCTTTTTTGATCCAGAGCATGCCACTACCGATAGGTGCTGACAAAAACTTATGAAGGGAAGTTCCAAAATAGTCACAACCCAGTTCGGGGATTTTGAAATCAAGCAGACCAAAGCTGTGCGCACCATCCACTATGGTTTTTATGCCATATTTCTTTGCCATAATGCAAAGCTTTTTTACCGGCAATATCTGTCCAACCCAGTTGACGACGTGGGTGATATGCAGCACTTTTGTTTTGGAAGTAATGGCTTTTTCAAACTTGGCCACGATCTCTTCATCATTCTCTATCGGAAATTGAAAATTGATCTGGATATATTTGATTTTATCTCTGGCTTGTCTTTGTCTCCATGCCTGTATCATATTGGGATAATCCTGCAGTGTGCCTATCACTTCATCACCGGGAGACAGATTCATACCATAGATAACAGTATTGAGCGCTTCTGTAGAGTTTCTGTTGATGGCCACTTCTTCTGGACTACAACCTGCAAGATCTGCCAGTTTTTCGCGTAGAGGCTCTCTTCCCTGATCAAGGATACGCCACATGTAGTATGACGGACCTTCATTAGACAGTTTATTGTATCTTTCGACTGCTTCCTGTACCACTTTAGGGCTTGGACTCACACCACCGTTATTGAGATTGATTATGGAAGGATTGACGGTGTATGCTTGCTGGATGACACTCCAGTAGTCTTCTTCTCTTGCCAGTTGAGCAGCGGAAAGGTGTTCGTATTTTTGATTAAGTATGCCTATATCATGCGAATGCCATTCCTGAAACAAGCTTCCGGTAGAAAAAGCCCCGGCCAGCATTCCTGTTTTTTTTATAAAAGATCTTCTGTCTTCCATTTTAGTCACGTATTAATTCACTTTCAGAAATTTCAACTTCTATTTCATTGTCTTCATCTTCATTTTCTATTGATTTTACCGGCATATTTCTCAAAACAAAATTACACCATTGGCAATTTTCTTCCCCACATCCGGGCTTAAATATATGTTTTTTAATTCCGTCATACGTCTCCACTATTTGTTTACCCACAATCTCAACGTCGCGGCTATTTACATAAAACTCTTTGCTGGATAATTCGCCTGATTTCTTATCTTTTTCCACAAAGTCCATAATGCCTTTTGTCATTTTCCAGGAGTGCCTTTTATCTCCTTCGAGCAGGATTTGATAAAAAGATATCTGGCGCCAGTAATCACCACCCGGATCTTCTTCATCTTTTGGAGGATTCAGCTTGGATTTGTTTGATTCGTATTTTCCGGTTTTGTAATCTGTCACAGAAATATGGTCGGCATATACATCGATCCGGTCTAGTTTGCCGGATATAGGTACTCCGAGGTATTCGGTAGAAGGTATGCTGTACTCCAACTCATACTTTGCTGGTCGGAGCCATGTGGTGGCATATTGATGATAATAATCTCTGAGTACCTGAGTTCCATGTTTGATATGATTGTCAAACTCCTGTGCTGTAAAATGAGATCTGTATTTGTCCATTCCCTTCTCAAAAAATGTAATCATCTTGGTGACAGACGCTATAGATCTTGGTTTGGATGTTTCGATATCTCTGAAAAACTGCTCCAGCGCATAGTGGATGGCATTACCGAAACCCATGCTGACACTACGCCCCAACGGAACCCGAAGTGTGTTTTCAAAATAAAAAGCCAGCTTACACTTCAGGTATTTGTTTAGACTGGTGACGCTCATTTTGAAATTCTGAAGCACCAGGTCGATATGTTCATGATTGATAAGTTTCGGTACACCTTGTTGATATCTCATCAGTTCAGCTTTGTAATTCAAAACATCATAGGTATCAATAGCAGGAAAAACCACATCTCTGTCATCATATTTGATCTCGGCAATAAATTTACTGACTTTAAGTGACGACTCATCATCTTTTTGTTGAGGGTAAGATATGTAGAGATGTTCTTTGGCTCTCGTCATCGCAACATAAAATAGCCTGCGTTCATCTTCTATACTGTTTTCTTTTGTCGTGGCAGTTAATGAAGGGATGATAGCAAAATTATTGTTATTGCCCCTGTTAGTTTCCCACATATTGTCAGTACAATGGATGATAAACACGTGTTCGAATTCCAGGCCTTTGGCACCATAAGCTGTCAGAAAATTGATACCATTTTCATTAGAGATGATCCGGTTTACAGGAAGTTGAATATTGGTTTCTCTCATCAGGTCTATCATGACCAACAGTTGTTTGAGCGTAAGTTGCCGCACTTTTGCAGCTTCATTTTTTACATAATCAAAAAACGTATTGACTAATTGAAGTTTCCACTCCTTATCCGGATCTGACAGCAATGCGTGTAACATATTGCTCTCTGTGATTACCTTTTCCAGCAATGTCTGAATGGTGACATTGGGGATATCAGAAATCCATTTTTCGAGGATGGATGAAATTTGTATCAATGACTGTATATCTTTTACACCCGCTGACAGTAAGTGATGTTCGTCACGGATGACCTGACGCCAATGAAGATATTTGCTATCGTCATCATCTGACTTTTTGCGGCAATATATACTCAAAGCCGCTATATCTAAAGGTGACAATCCAAAAAAATCATAATGCAGCAATTCAAAAATAAGATCTTCGCGGCTATGAGGCCTTATAAACTCATCCTGCAAGTACTCAAGAATCTTTGTAATCTTGAAAACTTCATTTTCAAAGAGGGCATTGACTCTTTTTTTTACATTGATAGGTGTTTTCTGTTGTGAAAAATACCTTGTTAGATTTTCTGCAGTACTATGTTTGGTGTAAATGATTGAAATGTCCTTATACTCGACTCCTGACTCATGGAGCTGGTGGATTTTATTGATCACGCCGACCTCCTCCTGAGCCTGATTGAGATAACATAATATCTGTGGTTCAGGAGCGTCAGGATTTTTTGCTTTTCTATCTTCTGTAAGTTCTTTGGTAAGATATGAATATTTTTTTACCAATCGCTCTTCATTATTTTCTATCAGCATTCGCGCCCTATCCAATATCTTTTGGCTGGAACGATAGTTATTGGTAAGTACAATCTCAACAGGCTGATATTTTTCTTTAAAATCAAGGATGCTGTTCATGTTGGCACCCTGAAACCTGAAAATACTTTGATCGTCATCACCTACAATAAAAAGATTTGGCTTTTCCCAGTAGTCTGCAAGGGTAAATAATAAATTGTTTTGTGCGCCATTGGTATCCTGATATTCATCAACCAGGATATACTGATATTTTTCCTGATATTTGGCAACAAGTTCGTCATGTTGTTTGAATTTTTCGATGACCCACAATATCATATCCTGATAATCAAATCTTTCATTTTTGCGCATAAGCTGATTGTAATTGGGCAATTCAGCAGCAGCGGCAACAGTGCTACTGTATTTTTCCAATTCAGTATTGATGGTTTTGATCTTTAAGTCGCCAGCATTGTACACCTGGCCGGTATTTTTATCCGTAGTTTTTTTCTATAGATGTGCGGACTTCTTTCCGGATCGAGCAGAATGCTTTTATATTCTTCAAAAGCATCCTGAATGGACTCAGGACTCCACTTTTCTTGTTTCATCAGTGCAAACAGGTTTTTCAATCGCGGTACCTCAAAGTACTCATCTCTTTTGAGCCGTTTCAGTAGATGATCGTCTGAAAAACCATCTATCAGACTCCTTAGAATGCTGGCTTCTTCCAGATCAGACACCTGCTGAAGGTCCCTGAAATCTCCGAAGTACTGCATATTATCTCTGATCACGCTGTTGCAAAATGCATGAAAGGTATGGATATTGACATTGTAAGCATCCGGTCCTATGAAGGATTCCAGCCGCTGCCGCATCGCATTGGCTCCCTGATCGGTATAGGTCAGACAAAGTATATTGTGTGGGAAAACATCCGTTTTCATAAGTATATTTCCTATGCGCACGGCCAGCAGTTGTGTCTTTCCGGTACCCGGCCCTGCGATGGTCATTACGGGACCTTCCAAAGTAGCTACAGCCAGCTTTTGTTTTTCATTTAGTTGACTATATGCAGTTTGCCATGATTGCTGATATTTTTCTTTAATGGGTATCATCTGGTAAAAGTAAGAAATTTCTTAGTAACAGCATGTTTAAGTATATATAACAAATTGCACTTTTTCAATGTTCAATTTAATAACTGGTAAAAACGTGGTTGAATTTGGGTGGGTCGTCCATTCAGGGAATGAGCCTACCTGCTTATATAGGCAGGGGTAGAGAGGAAGAAAATATGAATTTGTGCAGCTTGCTATACACGCTATGCTTAAATTTTTATAAATTGAGCTTCATATTGAGTCCTTAATCCTATTAGATGTTTTATGAAATTTCTACCTATTTCTTTTTATCCCTATCGGGACTATTTTAAAAAACAATTTTATGATTAAATTTTTCTAAAATTTCAGAAAATACGTTTAAATAACCAAATTATTTGGAAATGATACAATTGAAAGAAAGCTTTATAAAGTTGAAAAGCATTTTAACTTTTGCCATTTATATATGGTTTGTAACATGTATTTACACACAATCTTCTGATAAATTTATCCTCCTGAAACCGGATCGGGTATTTGACGGAGAGACGATGCATGCAGATTGGGTCGTGCTGGTAAAAGGGAACCGGATAGAGCAGGCCGGACCGATGAATTTCAACCTTCCTGCAGGTACCGTGGTCATCGATTTGAAAGGCATGACACTCCTTCCGGGACTAATCGAAGGCCATACACATCTCTTTCTACATCCCTACAATGAAGTGTCTTGGGACAATCAGGTGCTGAATGAAAGCAGGGCAGAAAGAACCGTGCGCGCCGTCAACCATGCCAGGGCCACTCTGATGGCAGGTTTTACCACAGTGAGGGATTTGGGTACAGAAGGATCGATGTACGATGATGTGGGACTGAAAGAATCAATAGAGAAGGGCATCATCCCCGGCCCGAGGATGATCATTTCCACCAGGGCATTGGTCACTTCAGGCAGTTATGGGCCTAAATTATCACCAGACAATCAGAACGAAATCGGTGCTGCCGTAGCTGATGGCCATGATGATCTGATCAGAGAAATCAGAACCCAAATAGGCAAAGGAGCAGACTTTATCAAACTATATGCAGACTACAGATGGGGCCAAAACCTACTGGCCCAACCCACTTTTACCCAGGAAGAATTAAAACTTGCAGTAGAAGTTACATCCAGTTCGGGCAGGAAAGTGGTCACCCACGCAGTGACCCCTGAGGGTATGCGCAGATCAGTCATGGCCGGAGTGGTCACTATCGAACATGGAGACTTAAGTACAGATGAAGTATTCCGACTGATGAAAGAAAAAGGGATAGCCTTATGCCCGACATTGGCCGCAGCAGAAAGTATCCTTTCCTACTCAGGATGGAAAAAAGGCACAGATCCCGAACCACAACGGATAAAGGATAAAAAAAGGAGTTTTGCCCTTGCTCTAAACTCAGGAGTGACCATATGTATGGGTGGAGATGTGGGAGTATTTTCTCACGGTGATAATGCCAAAGAAATGGAACTCATGGTAGAATACGGCATGCAGCCTGTTGATGTATTAAAGTCTGCTACATCTGTCAATGCTGATGTGTTTGGTTATGGCGATAAAGCAGGCAGAATCAGAAAAGATCTGTTAGCTGATTTGATTGCCGTGTCAGGAGACCCGACGCAGGATATTAAAAATATCAGGAATGTACGATTTGTCATGAAAGATGGAGTGATTTTTAAATGAAAATATGGTTCGATTTAAAATATTGTCTCTAACGTGACTATTTACTAAAAACAATCTTTTGATCAAATTTTTCAGAAATATAAGACACAAACTGTTTAATGAAAACATACTATTCAATGACTTAAAATATGCCAAATTGGGAAATAAATTTTATAACCATTATATTGTGATTTAAATTTATCGCATCATATTTTCTTTTCATTTATAATATCACAAGACATCATATGAAGACTTTATTAACCCTAATAGTCTATATAATTTTTACTGTATCAGCTGCTTTAGCGCAGGGGAGCTATTTTCCGGATGTATTTTGGCAATCCAAAAAGCCCGAAGACCTGGGATTTAATCAAAACCTACTGGATAGTGCCATCATCATGGCGACAAAAAATGAAAATAATGTCGAAAAAGATTTACGTATCGCATTGTTGAAGTCTTATGTTAGGGAACCGGGTTACAGAATCATTGGACCGACCAAACACAGAGGAGGTCCTGCCGGGGTCATCATTAAAAAGGGATATGTAATAGCACAATGGGGAGATGTCGATCGTGTAGATATGACCTTCAGTGCTACCAAAAGTTATCTTTCTACGGTCGCCGGTTTGGCAGTGGATAGGGGACTAATCGCGAGCATAAAAGATCCTGTAAAAAAGTATGTCATTGACGAAAGCTTCGAAGCTGAACACAACAGCAAGGTAAACTGGGAGCATTTGCTGCATCAGAATTCTGATTGGTCAGGCACCCTGTTTGGATTGCATGACTGGGCAGACAGACCACCTAAAGATGGAGGTGTCGATGAGTGGAAAAGCCGCATTTTGGTTGAACCGGGTACAGTATATGAGTACAATGATGTCAGGGTCAATTTACTGGCATATAGCCTGCTGCAGGTATGGAGAAAACCACTTCCCATAGTACTCAAAGAAAACATCATGGACCCTATAGGTGCATCCACTACCTGGAGATGGCATGGATATGAAAACTCTTATGTAAATATGGACGGACTCATGATGCAGTCGGTCAGTGGAGGCGGACACCATGGTGGTGGACTTTTTAGCAATACTATGGATATGGCGCGATTTGGTCTTTTATTTTTAAGAAACGGAAAGTGGAAAGAAAAACAACTCATATCAGAAAGGTGGATTCAGGAAGCTATACGACCATCTCTGACTCAAAAAGACTATGGATACCTTTGGTGGCTTAATTCTGACAAAAAATGGAAAAACGTCCCTTCCGGGGCATTTTATGCTTTGGGATATGGTGGTAATTATATCATTGTAGACAAGGAAAACGACATGGTTATCGTCATCAGATGGGTCAACGATAAAGTAGAAGAAGTGTTGAATCTCATTTATCAGAGTATGGTAAAAAAGTAGTGGCGATTACCGGGATAGCATTATAAATAATAATGGCATTTTGCAAAAATTATATTTTAGTAAGCATGAACTTAAAAGATCGGTGACTGATTGAAAGAAAAAACAGCCCCAATTATATACCATGCCTTTGAAATAATTATATTTTTACACCATTGAAATATAATTTGTAAGAAAAAGGTGAAATTCTAATTATATAGATTGTAATTTGGTTATATTTCAAAATTAATTGTAAAAATATTAATCAATTTTCATGATCAATTTATTCAAAGTTTTATCTCTGATTATCCTTGTACTGGTATGTTTTTTAGTGATTAATACTTTCAAAATCACATCAAAACAACTGGTCGGAATAGAACCCGCACCGCCTGTAGCTATTTCAGATTCAGCAGTAATTCATTTGTCTGAGGCCATAAAATTTCGAACAGTATCCTATTCGGATCTTTCTATGATTGACAGTGCCCAGTTTCAAAAGTTTATAGATTATGCTTCACAAACTTATCCTCTCATTCACAGCCAACTGAAGCTGGAAAAGGTTAATTCTTATGCGCTGCTCTACGAATGGAAAGGGAAAAATCCGTCATTAAAACCTGTATTGCTGATGGGGCATTATGATGTAGTACCCGTCATACAGGGTACGGAAAGACTATGGGAACACTTACCATTTGCAGGAGATATCACGGAGTCACATGTTTATGGCCGGGGATCCCTGGATGACAAAACCACCGTTATGGGCGTCTATGAAGCTGTTGAATATTTACTCAAAATTGGATATCAACCGGAAAGAACCTATTATCTTGCTTTCGGACACGACGAAGAAGTGTTGGGTAAAAATGGTGCTGAGGAGATTGCATCCATACTCGAACAAAGAAATATTCAGCTGGAATATGTACTGGATGAGGGTGGTATGATCAAACAGGATGGTATCGAAGGTTTAAAAAAGCCAATCGCTATGATCGGGGTTGCAGAAAAAGGATATGTGACCCTTCAGTTGACTGCGATTGCGGAGGGAGGTCACTCTTCTATGCCACCGCCTACTACTGCCATAGGTGATCTGGCTCAGGCAATAGATCGGTTACAAAAAAATCCATTTCCGTACCGGCTGGAAGGAGCAGCAGATTATATGCTTGATTACCTGGGACCTGAGATGCCTTTTATGAACAAAATGGCGATGGCCAACCGATGGCTTATGAAAAGAATAATCATCAATTCGCTGGCTAAAACCAATTCAGGAAGTGCTATGCTGCATACTACTACGGCCCCGACAATACTTGATGCAGGCCTTAAAGAAAACGTCTTACCCATAGACGCTTCCGTAAAAATCAATTTCCGCATCCTGCCAGGAGATTCAGTAGCTGGAGTGATCCGGCATGTTAAAAAATCGATTAAAAATGACAGTATTAAAGTGGATATTGTTGGTGGTGCAGGCACAGAACCATCTTTTGTTTCAGACACTTCTTCATATGGCTTCAGATGGATTCACACGACGGTCAAACGATGTTTTCCGGATGTGTATGTTGCCCCATACCTGGTAATAGGAGGAACGGACTCAAGATTTTTCAAAAAACTATCCAATAGCATCTACCGTTTTATGCCGGTAAGATTTACAGATGAAGACCTTAAAAGATTTCACGGAACAAATGAACGCATCAGCAAGGAAGATTTCAAAAACGTTGTGCGCTTTTATGTGGAACTGATCAGAGGAAGCTGAATGTAAATAGGGAGTTTTTAAATAATAATCAATTATTAAATTAGCATGAACACAATGAAGCTTGCTATATGCCTAAGTTTGACATTTATGTTGGATTGCCTTTCTGCTCAATGGACACCTGCAGGTGAAATGATTAAAACCAAATGGGCAGATAAAATAGATATCCAAAAAGTGTTGCCCGAATATCCCCGGCCCATCATGGAACGAAAAGAATGGCAGAATTTAAATGGGCTTTGGCAATATAGTATTAATTCAGCCAATAGCCCAAAACCACGGAAATTTGACGGTAATATCCTTGTCCCGTTTCCTGTGGAATCAAGCTTATCAGGAGTCATGAAATCAGTAGGTAAAGATAAAGCCCTTTGGTACAACAAAACATTTAACATTCCATCAGGCTGGAAAGGGAAAAAGGTTATTTTACATTTTGGAGGAGTAGACTGGAAAACTGACGTCTGGATCAATGACATAAAAATAGGATCTCACACGGGAGGATATAGTCCTTTTTCTTTCGAAATTTCTCCGTACCTTCATACAAAAGATCAGGTCATCACTGTAAAAGTATGGGACCCAACCAGTGATGGTGCACAACCAAGAGGAAAACAAGTCAATCATCCTAATGGAATATGGTATACTCCGGTGACAGGTATCTGGCAGACTGTTTGGTTAGAGCCTGTAGATCATACGAGTATCGCCCAACTTAAGATCACACCTGACATAGATAAAAATAGTGTTAGTATCCAAACTTTTGCTGAAAACTATAAGACAGGAGATATTATTCAGATTAAAGTCTTTGATGGAATCCAGGAAGTTGCATCTGAGAAATCAACCTTTAATATACCAGCAGATGTCTTTATTGATAAACCCAAATTGTGGTCTCCTGAGTCACCTTTTTTGTATAACATGACGATCCAGATACGTCGGGGCGATTTGGTGGTTGACGAAGTGAAGAGTTATTTTGCCATGCGCAAGATATCAATAAATCGGGATGCAAGCGGAATCGTGCGAATGCAGTTGAACAATAAGGATTATTTTCAATACGGGACATTGGATCAGGGATGGTGGCCGGATGGACTTTATACGGCACCTACTGACGAAGCACTGATGTATGACATTCAAAAGACCAAAGATCATGGGTATAATATGATCCGAAAACACGTTAAAGTTGAGCCTCAACGCTGGTATATGCATTGCGACCGCTTGGGTATGCTGGTGTGGCAGGACATGCCGAGTGGTGATGGAGGCAATGGTTGGGATATGAAAAATATGTTTTCCGGCAATGAATTTCAGCGAAGTCCTGAATCAGAGAAAATATTCAGAAAAGAGTGGAAAGAGATTATTGACTTTTTATATTCTTACCCAAGTATAGTGATGTGGGTGCCATTTAATGAGGCATGGGGACAGTTTAAAACCAGAGAAATTACAGAATGGACACAAATGTATGACCCTTCTAGGCTTGTCAATGCTGCAAGCGGAGGCAATCATATCAAGACAGGTCATGTTTTGGATATCCATCATTATCCTCAACCGGAAATGTATTTGTATGATGCAGACCGTGTAAATGTTTTGGGTGAATATGGGGGTATTGGCTTACCTTTGGAAGGTCATTTGTGGCAAAAAGACAAAAACTGGGGATATGTCAAGTTTAAAAACTCCAATGAAGTCACAGACGAATACGTCAAATATGCCGAAAAGTTGAAGGGCATGGTACTTTCAGGGTTTTCGGCTGCAATTTACACTCAGACCACTGATGTGGAAGGCGAAGTAAACGGACTTATGACATACGACAGAAAAGTCGATAAACTCGACATAGAGCGGGTAAAAAAGGCAAATCAGGAAGTGATTCAAATACTTCAAAACAGAAGATAATCCATATTAAATGGGTGCATTTCATTTTTCGCCCTTTGCTCGATTTCTTATCAAGTTTCGTTTGTTCGTCGTAGCTTCTTGCTACGATGCAGTATAGACAGGCATCTTGCCTGAATCGCTAAATAATAAAATGGTGATTTTTAATGTGAAGCGAAAAAATGAAATACACCCTATTAAATGATGTAATTTAAAATCAAAAAATAGTACCTTGCAAACGAAATCAATATTTTGAAGTAACATATAAATTTTGTTTGCCATGTTCTAAGATCCTGATGCCATCATTGCTGTTTTTTTTTGTAGAAGTGGCGGCATAATGGCTTAGCTATATGGCATATTTCAGACATTCCGGTACAGGGCCGCTGGTCATCATTTTTGGTGCTGTTTTGTCTAATCTCGGCATTATACCGGCTTCATCACCGGCTACTTCTATCTATGATGCCGTGTTTTCCTAAATAGAACCACTCTCTCCAAATTTTTGAAGTAAGGACGATTATGTGATTCTGAAAAAAACTAACTTATATTCTGCAGCTATAGCTGAACTATTATTTTTTTTTGGCTTTATGTTGATTTGTGGGGCAACCGATTTTACTTTTTCAGGGAGCTTTCTGGCCTTTCTTTTTTAGTCAAAATTCATCAAAAATGCGTTAAAAGTGGAAAACTGATTGATCCAAAACGTATGTAAAACGCGACAGTAAAATGATTTTAATCTATAGATAGCGCCAGCTTGGTTTAAACTAAACAATTGGCTATTAATTATATGTATTAGAATTTATTGGTTTCGATGCATGGATTATTACTCATTTTGACTAAAACATTTGCACTTCACTCAGTCTTTTGCTCTGTGCGGGCGGCAGTTACTTTTTTGCATTGCCGAGTCCACTCTAAAAAGCAATTTGATTATCCCGAAGGGATAAAATTTGAATAACCATCGGTAAAACAGGCGAAAAACAATAGTAGAGATTTCTAAACCCTGAAGGGGTTTAATTCTTAAAATGCTAATATTCAACCCTTTCAGGGTTGAGCATTGTAATTGACACAATATCGGTTCATGCTCATTTCATGTTGATTTAGTATTAGATTTAATTTTAGCAATTATAAACATTCATTAACCATCATCTGTTGGCTTCAGAAATCCAATGGAACTGTCTTTCTGATAGTTGAAAATGTCTCTTATTTTTGTTTAGTTTAAAATACAATGAATCTGATTTCAATTTCCCCCAAAGTGTTAAGGTGCTATCATCGGTAATTTTATAATTTAAGACAAAAAGATTAGTCGTGTCGGAAATTTGTTTTTTAAATTTAATGGTTTGAGAGATGGTATCAGGTTCGTAAACAAAATAACCTCTGTTATATCGTTGTCTGAATAAAGTATCCGATGTATTTATACTTCCAGTTCCCCCTTTATCAAAAATAAAATCTTTCCACATCATTTTGTCATCAGATATAGTAATAGTATCTTGATTTTTTACAAAGGTGTCGATATTGTACACTCCTGCTTTTATTGGTTTCAATTCACCTTTAAGGTTTTCTTCCTTAAACATTTTCCATGATTGAACCAATGGCATCAATACAAAAAGTAAAACAAATATTACTTTCAAAACAATTCTTGAAATCTTTTGCCATCTCTTTTCCAAAACAATTTCATATAAGGCAGAAGGTTGAACATTTTGGTTAAGACAAAAGAAATTAAGTAGTCGTTTCCCGTCGTAAAAGGCAAGAAACAAGCAGCAGATCAACAGTAACATTGAGTATTGTTTTACCGGAATATCGTAACAAAGATTTAGCATAAATACATTTGCAAAAACTCCAATACCTAGCAAGGCTCCGGTTGTGACAGTTTTACGGTTGAGAAGCAACAGACCGACAATAGTTTCCATCACTCCTGAAAATATCTGATAAGGTGTAGAATAACCTAAAAACATCCAGGAAAGCCGCATCGGTAAAAAATCTCCTAAAGGTGTGGCCAATTGGCTAAGATTGGGAAATGGCATTTGTAACGCAAAGAGTTTATGAATACCATAACTTAGTGAAACGATGGCAAGATGGTACCGAATGATATTTCGTAGCCAGAAGTTCAGTGAATTATAGTTTTTTTCTCTTTTTCTGTCCACCAATGTCCATATGATACTGCCAATTATAGATAAAAGGATAATGGTATAAAATTGAGCCCAGGCAAAAGAAGTATCACCACTTCCACCACCATTTTGGTTTAAAGTATCCTTGATATGGAAAAAGTATTTATTAAAAAATTCAACAATCCAAACTTCACCAAGATGAAAAAAGTCAAGAAGATAGGTAGCACCTGGAATATCGTATAAATACCACCACGGACTAATTATCAGTATAAAAAACAAAAAGAAAAATCTAGAAAGGAATTTTGTCATCTTTTAGGAAATTTTAAGGGGTGAAACTAAAATTTTAAATACACAATTTAAAAAGTATTGAAAAGCTTCAATCTCTATTTAATTCAATAGATGTAATGGTGTTTAATGTTCTCTCATCATAAAATCCTGTGACTTTTTTCTCATTTACAGCCACCAGTTCCGGAGTCACAAAATATTTAAAATACAAATTTTCTCCATAAGCAGCCATAATGCTGGTCTCTCCGGGAAGGTCACCTGCAGTCACTTCTTCAGCACCACACAAAACACCTTCAATAGAAAAAATCAATAAAATAGTAATGGATAAAAATCGTGAATACATACGAGACGGATTTTTTTATTATGTTAAACAAAAAAAATATTTCTGAGATAAAGGTATAAACTTTGGCACATTTTATTACAATATTTATCAGCTTTCTTCTAATTATTCCAAATTATTTAATTTGGGGAGCTCCTTCCTTTACAACAAAAACATTCTCCAGGTTTTCTGTTCCATCAGATAAAACCAACATATAATTACTTATTTCCAAATATTGTTGATAATGCACAAAATATGGTTGATTGCTTTCTTCTTTTTTTATGATCATATCCCAACGGTATTCATTAAATCCTTTTTGACCCTGTAGCGTTGTAGTCCAGACGACTTTATTGTCTTTATCTTTAAGCGACAAAGTGATGGATTTGTCTGCACTTAACCAAAATGATATACTTGTTTTTTCAACAGTTTGTGGTAAAACTTCTCCGCTGTGTGAACTAAATGCTGGTCGCTTGATTTCTGCAATGTCAAATAAATGGTCCTTGTCCTGCGGGTAATTTTGGAGATCATAGCATGAATTGGGCGCAGGTTGATTTTATAAATACCTCTGCCATGCGTAGCAACAACCAGATCCATTTTGCCTTCATGGATTTCGAGATCGGCCACAGCAGCTGCGGGCAAATTATTACCCAAATATGCCCATGTTTTTCCTCGATCTGCTGAGACAAACACACCTCGTAATCCTCCGGCGTATAAGATATTTTCATCGGTTGGGTCTTCCAAAATAACATTGACCGGTTCATCAGGCAACCCTTTGGCAATGTTCGCCCAGCTTTTGCCATAATCTTCTGAGACATAAAGATAACTCTGAAGTCATCGTAATTGATACCTGTCATAGCATATACCCTTCCTTTTGCAAAGCGGGATGGGCAGATACTTCGAATATAATTATTGGCAAGTCCTGTACTGTGTTCTTCCCATCTGGCCCCATCGTTTTTTGTTAACCAAAATGCGCCTCTGTCTGTACCCGCATAGAGCAATCCTTTTTCAATAGCAGATTCTACCAGTGCGCCTGTCGAGAAGGATTTTTTTTCTTTGATGCCTGATATGGCCAAATTTGGGCTTATGGTTTGCCAGTTATCACCTCTATCGGTGCTTTTAAATATAAAATTACCACCGTGATACAGCGTTTTACTTTGATGCGGTGATATAAAATAAGGGGTGATATAATTGAAAACCAGCGTATCTGTACTATTTTTTGGAAGCTGCGGCATTATCGAAAATGTAGTGTCCATTTTTTGATCATAACGTATGGCATAGCCATGCTGCGCACTGTAGTAAACAGTGTTTTCATCTTCAGGGTCCACTTGCGAAACACAACCATCTCCACCATCCCATGGGTCAATCCAGAGGTATTTCCAGGTGTCTGGGAAATGGGGTTTAATTTCTTTGGGCTGTCCGTATACGGTGGCATTGTCCTGTGTACCACCATAAATGACGTAATTCTTTTGATCAATCGTAATATCGTAAAATTCACCAACGGGTATATTGTTGTAATGAAACCACGACAAACCTTTATCATAACTCACATAAAAACCGCCATCATTGCCGGCTGCAAGGTGCCGTGGATTATTGGGATTTATCCATAATTCGCATTGGTCTAAGTGAAAACCTTTTGCCAAACTTGGGGTAGATCTGGTCACATTGCCGCCGATAAATGAAAATGTTTTGCCGCCATCCACACTATGCGCCAACCGCACGCCCAAACAATAGACTTCATCATCGTCCTGGGGATTGATATACACATCTGTGAAATACCAACCAATAACGGAAAAATTGTAAACGGGCGCACTATGGGTTTTAGCCCACGTCAATCCGCCATCTGTTGTTTTGTACAATTCTGCCGATTCGCCTTTTGGATTATGAAGGTTGTCTACCAAAGCATACGCTTTTAAGGGATTTGTATAGGACACTGCCAGCCCAGTGCGTCCTACTAAGGCTCCGGAAGGTAAACCATTGGTACAAGCTGTCCACGTTTTACCACCATTATTGCTCCTGTAAACCCCAGAGTTTTTGCCTGTTATACCCGGATAAACTTCCCACATAGAAGCATACATTATTTTAGGATTGGAAGGTGCTATCACCACATCGGTGGCGCCTGTTGCATCGTCTTTGTACAAAACTTGTTGCCAGGTTTTGCCCCCATTTTTGCTTTGGTATAGGCCTCGGTTTTTATTTTTTGACCATAAATGTCCCAGCACCGCCACCAGAACAATATCAGGATTTTTAGGATGAATGGCAATTTCAGCGATGGACCAAGAATCTTCCAATCCGATATGCTGCCAGGTTTTTCCTGCATCATTTGAACGATACATGCCTGTGCCCTGCAAGGTGAAATTGCGTGGTTTTTTCAGGTTTTCGCCCGTCCCGAGGTAGATGATATTAGGATTTGATGGCGCTAATTCCATATCACCAATACCCAAAGATGCCTGATCTTCAAAAATGCAATGCCAATTGATGCCATGGTTTACTGTCTTCCACAAGCCTCCGGAACCAAAGCCCACGTACATGGTACCAGGGTTTGTGGCATCTACCTGTACAACATCGGCACGGGCAGAATTGACCATCGGACCCAATGGTACCCATTCGAGTTTGTATGTGGTCTCTTTTTTCATCTTTTGATAGGTGGAAAATGAAGCTACCAAAGGAGAACTGGGCTGTTGAGCAAAAGCAATATTAACAAAAATGCTCATTGCAGATAAGAGCAATACTTTATTCATTTTTTAAAAGTTGATTTTTTTGATAAATATTTCTGGCGGGTTACGGGAATAAAAAAATGACTTTACTCTAAAAATCCAGCATAATTTTCACTATCTATATACGACGATGAAGCAACAGTATAATTTGCCAGTAATGATGCAGGTACTTTTAGTCGGTTGGTTTTCCATTTAAACTCGTACGTGTGTAAAGCTCCATCGTATTCTTCTATATAGTCCACTTCGGCCTGGTCAAACGTTCGCCAAAAATAGCTATTGCAATAATGGTTGTTATAACTATTTCGTTTTATTCTTTCGGCTATTAAATAATTTTCCCACAAGGCCCCTTTATCGTTTCTTAATGCCAATGGATTAAAATTATTTATTATACTGTTTCTTACTCCTATGTCGTAAAAATAAATTTTCTTTCCCTTTTTTATTTCATTGCGCACATTGCGGCTGAGTGCATTTAGTTTAAATACAATAAATGCTTTTTCCAATATATCAATATATTTTTCAACAGTGGCAACATTAATATTGCCAACTGATTTAGCGAGCTCATTGTAGCTTACTTCACTACCTACCTGCAATGCTAATGCCAGCACCAATTTTTGTATGATGGATGATTTTTTGATGCCTTCATACAGTAGTACATCCTTATACAAATAACTATTGATGATCTTTTAATACTTGCTTTTCATTTCCCGGATTAATGATAACTTCCGGGTAGCTTCCATAGATGAGTCGGGTTTCCAGTAATCATTTTTCTTCTATCAGAGAAGTATGATTTACCATTTCTCCAAAACTTATTGGATATAAGAAAAATTCTTTTTTACGCCCTGTCAGTGGTTCGTTACTTTTTTGTAATAATTCAAATGCAGATGAACCCGTGGCAACTACTTGTAGCTCTGGATAAGTATCAATTACTAGTTTTAATTTAACCCACATTGCTTAGGAGTCGGTCAAAAGTTGCCTTAGATGTGGGCTTTCAAGATTTTTGAGTTTCGGTTTGTGTACTACAGATTTTAGTTTTGTGAAGGGTCTGTTTTTAATTTTTAAAGCCATTTGCAGTTCTTTGAGTTTTTTGTCTGGCTCAGAACATTTCCTCACTATTATTTCTCTTCCTGCTTTATTTGTGCCTGTGGTAGTTATTACTTTTTGTGTGTTGCCTATTCTTACTACTTCTTTCCAGCAGTGATTGATGCCCGATGATTTTAATTGCTGACGGATCGTATTGACTAACCAATATGCTAATAACCCAAGATTAAGGTGAGCTAAGGTGGATTCATCTTTTTTATGGTAGATGGGTCGTAAATCAAGGTCTGTCTTTAGTACACGGAAGGTACTTTCTATTTCTCTTATAGTGTTGTAAATATTCCATATGATCACTTCGTCTTTGGCGTCTAGGCTTGTTTTGATAAAATACTGACCTAGGCCATCGATTGCTTGTTGGTCTTTGGCTTCATTTTTTGCCCAGGTCATGGAGACTACTTTTTCCTTTTTTTCATCAAGAATAAGGCTAATTTGGTATTTTGCTTGCGCTGATGGAAACTTTTGTTTGGCTCTTCCTATTCGTTGATTGACCTTGTCTGCTTGTTTTATACCTCCTTTTTTACTTATGGAAGCTTGTATTTTGTTCAACTCCTGTTCATATCCCGAATCAAACTTTGTTTTCATTCCCAGTTCCTTTTTTGCCTTGAGTTCACTGTTGATCTCCAGTATATAGTCTGTATGACCCTCTGCGAGTACTTTTTTCAACACGACCTTTTTATTGGATTTAGTCTCCAAATGGACGACCAATCGGCTGGTATCAAACTTGTAGTTTTTTACTTTTGTACGACTCACGCATAAGTAATGATAGCCTTTTTCCCTGATGATGGCTAGATTTTCTGCACTCGCTATGCCAGCATCCAGTACCACCACTGGCTTTTGTGCTCCTACAGTATAGTCTAAGCTATCGATGATTTTGCCTATGTCTTTACAATCTGAAAAATTGCCTTCGTGAATCGATGAATGTTTTATAAAGCCATATATATTGACTACTAAGGCTAGTACTACCAGTTTGCAATCTTTTCGCTTTTCCTTACTCCTTCCGTATTGGGCTAATTTACTGTTGCGCTTTTCGCCCTCAAAGTACGTACTGGTCAAGTCGTACAGCATGATCTTGTCTTGTATGTCAAAGAGTTCGTTGGTCTTTATTGATAAATGCTTTTCCAGTTTATCTTTGATATCATTTAGTCGTAAAGCACTTTTATATAACCGGTCTTTGTTCATCTTTTCAGGATCGTATCCTGTGAGCTCCATAATGGCCGAATTCTCATTAATCCATCTTGCTGTGGCTAGTTCCGATGCTGGATTTACAGCTCTACTGATAACCTGTGTTTGTGCTAGCTGTACTTCAAATTCGCTAAATCCATTATCTATCAACACTTTATCTAAATCTAACTGATGCCAGGCATTGTAACATAGCCACTCAGATCCCACTTCCCTGACGTTGCTGTGGGAGAGTGTGTCGGCATTGACCATGCGATTGTTCTCATCATATAGACTTAGATCCAACCGCTTACCTTGCACTATTACAGCCCAAAGTTTAGTAACCCACTTCTGGATTAATGGGTCGGTGAGTGGAAATAAGGAACGCTTGCGCTGATGCATATCTGTGAGTGTACGCGATATATGATTGAGCTGTTCAGGAGTCAAATCGTCTTCCATAAACCCTACATTGAGTATTGTTCTATGACAGATACGACCCGTTTCATTGCGGTAGCTCTCAACCAATCTGTAATATCGATCGTACTTTTTTGTTGCCGGATTTGTTCTGCCACTAAACTTGAAATACATGCCACAAAGGTACGGCAGTAGTTTTGACATGCGCAACTCCCCTGTGTACTACAAATCAATTTTTGAAAAATCAAAAAGTCTGATAATCTGTCTGTTATGATTATAACCTATCAACAAACCCCTATTACCACCCCAAAAAAAACCACATTTATCCCTAAAATGTGGATAACTTTATATGAAAGAGGTAATTTGAAGCCATTTTGAGCAATGTGGGTTAAGCCCTATATTTTCTATTTGTTGAGCCTCATCTATAACAATAAAGGTAGCTTTACCAAAAAGTTGTTTTAATTGTGTACTTGTAATTGCATTTTGTAACTGGATGTTTATATCCCCTTCATCAGCATTAAGCCAAAGGCTATTTTCTGGTTGTTCGGCCGCTATTTCTTTTAGCAATGTGGTTTTGCCAATTTGACGTGCTCCAATCAGCAGTATAACTTTTTTCTTAAAAAGATGTGCTGTCAGTTGAGTTTTTACAATTCTATTTATTGAATTCATGCACAAATATACCTAATATTTATATTACAATAGAAATATTAAGCCTAAATATTGATATAATTTTACTAAATTTTACCTGATAGGTATAAAAAATGCACGATGGTCGAAGTCTCTGACCGCTTCGGGTCAGGCTTGTCCGGCCGTAATCGGACTTATAGATGTGACTTCGATCCGATATTTTTATCCCGCGGGAATCGACAACTAGGGGATAAAGAATCAGTCTATCGCTTGACAGGTTTGAAATTAGTCATTACAAATGCCAGAACATTAAGTCCGGAAATATAGGTTGTCTCATGAGTATGATGCACCCGGTTAAATTGTTCAAACTTTGGAAAATATTGTAAATAAGTTGGATGAAATCCAAATTATAACAATATATACAGCATCCCCATTCCGATAATAATGAAAGTGCTATAAATGAGAATTGTTGGTTTTATTGAGAATTAATTATTTATTCAAATTTTATAATTCACCCTTCAATTGGAATATTTAATTCCGGGAAAAACCCAAATTAATATAAACCATTATTTACAGTAAAAATATAAATCAGTGGCAAATTATACCCATCTGAGCATAACTTTATTATATTTACCACAATTATTTATTTTCAATGGACGCTGATATACATACTAAATTTATGAGGAAGCCATAAAACTTTCCATAGACAATGTAAAATCCGGAAAAGGCGGACCCTTTGGTGCAGTGATAGTCAAAGATGGTAAAATCATTGCTCATGGTACAAATGAAGTAACATCTTCCAATGATCCTACGGCTCATGCAGAAGTCGTAGCTATCAGAAATGCATGTACAAAGTTAGGTACATTTCAATTGGACAATTGTGATATCTATACCAGTTGTGAGCCGTGTCCGATGTGTTTGGGTGCCATATACTGGGCCCGGCCTGCCAGATTATTTTTTGCCAATACAAAGAAGGATGCGGCTGAAATTCACTTTGACGATCAGTTTATTTATCAGGAACTGGAAATCCCATACCCTGATAGAAAACTTTTTACCACACAATTGCTCAGAGAAGAAGCTTTGGAAGCTTTTAAACTATGGCGCACCAGTATAAATAAGATAGAATATTGATATGAATATTCGGTTTATACTTAATGATAAAATGGTTGTCACTGCCAGCAATAGTGCCTTGACCTTACTTGATTTTATCCGCTATGAGGCTCAGCTTAAAGGCACAAAAATAGGTTGCAGAGAGGGAGATTGCGGTGCCTGTACCGTATTGTCAGGTACACTTATCGATGAAAAAGTGCATTACAAAATTATCACTTCCTGTCTGACCCCATTGGCCAACGTACATGGAAAACACATCGTAACTATCGAAGGTCTAAACATATCCGGAGTCAATAAAGTACAAGACGCTCTTGTTGAAAATAGCGGCACACAATGCGGATTTTGTACACCTGGTTTTGTAGTGTCCTTAAGTGGTTTTGCGCTAAATGAAAAAAATCACGATCAGTCTTCAGCCATCAGCAGTATTGACGGCAACATATGCCGATGTACAGGGTACAAATCTATAGAGCGAGCTGCACAAACTATAGTAAAAAACCTGACAATAGTAGATAATACCAATCGTTTGGAGTGGCTGATCAAAAATAAATTTATTCCAGAATATTTTGAATCAATTCCATCCCAGCTTGAAAAAATTGAACCTTTATCATCTTTTGCAGGTAATGTAGCCATAGCCGGAGGCACCGATCTGTATGTCAGAAGTCATGATGAATTATCAGATATGAAGTTGAATTTTTTATCAGGTCATTCAACCCCCAATGTAATATCCGTTCATGATGGTGGATGCAAGCTAAAAGCAACCACAACTGTCAGTGAATTGATGGAAAATACTGAAATCTCTGATGTAATACCGAGATGGTATCAATATATGAAGCTGGTTTCATCTACACCAATAAGAAATATAGCCACTGTGGGAGGTAATCTGATTAATGCATCACCGATTGGGGACATCACGATTGTACTTCTGGCATTGAATAGTAAAATAACTTTATCAGACACTGCAAAAAATCAAAGAGCTATCCAGCTGGATAATTTTTATAAAGGATACAAAATACTTGACAAAACCAGTGATGAGATTATTACAGAAGTCTCATTTCAATTGCCTGGAATACATACCAAATTTAATTTTGAAAAGGTGTGTAAAAGAATGTATCTCGATATTGCCAGTGTAAATACAGCTATTACCGTTCAAAACAAAGATCAGGAAATTGTACAGCTGAGATGTTCAATAGGTGGTGTGGGTCCGATTCCGTTATTCCTTGCGTCTACCAGTAACTTTTTAGTAGGGAAAAAAATTTCTGCAGCTAATTTAATTGGAGCTGAACTGATTTTACAATCCGAAATAAGTCCTATTAGTGATGCAAGAGGACATAAAGAATATAAACGTTTATTGGCAAGACAATTATTTTTTAGTCATTTTATCACTTTATTTCCACAATAAGTCAAAATGGAAGACCTGATATGATCAATATTGATGCACAAAATCATGTAAAAGGCAAATCCATATATTTGGATGACATTCCGGAAATAAGCGGGACACTATATTGCCTTCCTTTTTTTGCAGAAACAGCTCATGCCAGAATTAAAAATATTAATATTCAGGAAGCCAGTCAACTTTCAGGCATCTCCGCAATCTTTTTGGCCCAAGACATTCCCGGAGCAAACCAGATAGGTGGTATTATCCCGGACGAACCACTTTTTGCAGTGGATGAGGTCCACTATTGGGGCCAACCTATTGGCTTGATAGTAGGAGTGTCAGAACATATTTGCAGGAAGGCAAGAAAACTTATACAGGTGTCATTTGATGAATTGCCATTAATAACTTGCCCTAGAGAAGCAAAAAAACTAAATCATCTGATTGTCCCTCCAAGGAAATTCAAAATCGGACATATTGACAAAGCCTGGTCAGAATGTGACTATATCATAGAAGGAAGTACCGATATCAATGGACAGGAACATTTGTATATCGAGACACAAGGTGCATATGCCTGGCCAAAGGAAGACAGAAGTGTATATGTAGCATCATCAACCCAAGGTCCAACGGCTGTACAGCGCACTATTGCTACTGTTCTGGATTTGCCGATGCATAAAATTGAGGTAAATGTTGTAAGATTGGGTGGAGGATTTGGAGGCAAAGAAGATCAGGCTACCATGTGGGCAGTTATGGCTGCGCTTGCTGCTCAAAAACTCAACAAACCAGTCAAAATATCGCTGCATCGTATGGACGACATGTGTATGACAGGTAAAAGACATCCATATTCATCAGATTTCCGGATAGGTTTGACCAAATCATTAAAAATCTTAGCGTATGAAGTGATTCATTATCAGAATGCCGGTGCGTCTGCAGATCTATCTCCGGCTATACTTGAGCGCACATTGTTCCATTCCACCAACGCATATTATATACCAAATGTCGAAGCAACTGCCTGGAGTTGCAGAACCAATTTGCCACCAAATACAGCGTTCAGGGGATTTGGAGGGCCGCAAGGCAAGTTTGTTATTGAAGCAGCTATCACAAAAGCTGCCGAAAGTATAGGAGTCGATCCTGATGAGATCCAAAAAGCAAACCTTGTAGATAATGGAGACGAGTTTCCATACGGTCAGGTGATTGAAAATGCAGAAGCAAAACACAGTTGGGAGGAATGTAATTTAGCTTTTAAGCTGGATGAAATAAAACAGAAAGTCGAGATCTTCAATGATTCCAATGTCCGGTTTAAAAAAGGATATGCAGTTCAGCCTATCTGTTTTGGTATTTCATTTACCAATACAATGATGAATCACGCAAGAGCATTAGTGCATATTTATCAGGACGGAAGTGTGGTCGTTAGTACAGGAGCAGTAGAAATGGGTCAGGGTGTGAATACTAAGTTAGTACAAATAGCAGCTGAGATATTTGGCATCAGCCCTGAAAAGATCAGAATAGAATCCACCAATACTCTTCGAATAGCCAATACATCACCGACCGCTGCCAGTGCCGGAGCCGACCTAAATGGCAAAGCTTTAGAAAAAGCCTGTAATACACTAAAGAACAGATTAATTCTAGTTGCTGAAAGTATTTTCGGAAACAAAGAAATCATTTTGAGCCATGATCAGGTCACATCCTCCGATAACAAAAAGCAGATGTCCTGGATAGCATTGATCCAGCAAGCTTTTCAGCAAAGGGTCTCTTTGAGTGAACACGCACATTATGCCACGCCTGTCATACACTTTGATAAGACGACAGAAAAAGGGCACCCCTTTGCATATCATGTTTACGGCACGGCTATCCTGGAAGTTACGGTAGACTGTCTGAAAGGTACCTATCAGTTTGATAGTGTAAAAATAGTGCACGATTTTGGAAATAGTATGAATACAGATGTTGATAACGGACAGATAGAAGGTGGTCTTGTACAAGGCATAGGATGGATGACGATGGAAGAAATCATCTACAATGAAAAAGGTAAGCTTATCTCCAATGCGCTTTCTACCTACAAAGTTCCTGATATATATTCAGTGCCAAGGGAAATTCATATTACGCATTTAAAAGCCATAGGTCCTGAACTTGCCATAAAAAAATCCAAAGCTGTAGGTGAACCACCACTCATGTATGGTTTGGGAGCATATTTTGCCATAAGAAAGGCTGTAAAAGCATTTAATCCATCGGCACAACTCGCTTTTGATGCGCCATACACACCCGAAAAGGTATTAATGGATCTCTACAAGGGCAAAAAATAGATCTGAAGTATGCAAATCAGAGAGAGTCAATACTTTAGCTATTTTATAGGTGGTATGATCTACATGACAGGAGATACTATCGCAGCTTTATTCAATAACGAAGGTGATATTTGGCGTAGCCTGGGTATATTTGTGATTGGCAGTACTTTGTATGCATTAGAAATAAAAACCTATTTCAGGTGGATCGATAAAAAAGTAAATGTCTTTGCGGGTTTAAAAAGGGTATGGATAAAAACGTGTCTGGCTCTGCTTTATTTTAATCCTTTATGGATAGCAAGACACCTTTGTATTGTGTTTTTGTTGTCCGACAAAGTAGATCAGATCAATGTCACGTTATTACAAACAGCATTCAATGCATTTCTTGTCAATATACCGGTCTCTGTTTTTGCCAATTATATCATCCAAAATAAAACACCTCTGGAATACAGATTCTGGGCAAGTGCACTATTTTCAGGCGTGATGGCGATCTATTACTCAATGAGCAGCGTATGGTTTTAGATTTTTATCATAAACTTTTGCCTGAGTTGGTAAAAAGTGAATCCATAGTGCTTATGGTGGTCATCAGAAGCGAAGGTAGCAGCCCCGGCAGGATGGGATTTTTAATGGCTGTTTCCCTCGATAATATTACGGGTACCATCGGTGGTGGGATTATGGAACACAAACTGGTTGAAATGTCAAAAGTATTGCTTCGAAAAGGACTTTTCAGCCTTTTATTAAACATCAAATACATCAGTCTTCATCAGGAAAAAACAAATCAGGTATGATATGCAGCGGAAATCAGACTGTAGCATTGTATTATCTGGACAGGAGCTATATTTCAGTCATTGAAAAAATACAAAGACATACCAAAGCGTACATTCGATATACTGATGTTGGGTTTGATGTAGTTTCAGATGATAAAACTTCTGATCATTCGGTCATAGAAAATGATCAAAAATGGACGATGGTTCAATCGATAGGAAGTCAGAATAAGGTATTTATAGTTGGTGGTGGTCATGTAAGTCTGGCTTTGAGTGAAGTGTTATCAAAACTCGATTTTGAAATCCATTTGCTTGATCATCGTGAAGGACTCAACACTTTTGAGATGAACAAGTTTGCTCATAGCAAAAATGTTATTGATCTGAACGAATGCCAAAAATACATTCCTGCGGGAGAGAATACGTATGTGGTCATTGTATCATTTGGGTACCGCACCGATAAAATTATTTTAAAGTCATTGTTGGGCAGCCAGTACAGATATGTCGGCATGATGGGCAGCAAAAAAAAGATAGAAGTGCTTTTTGCTGATTTGATCCGGGAAGGGTATCCTGATTCAGAACTTGATAAAATATTTGCCCCGATAGGAATGGATATAAAAAGTGAAACAACACATGAGATAGCTATCAGTGTAGCCGCTCAATTGATAGAGATAAAAAATTTATAATAATTGGGAACATTAAAAGTATTTCCTCAAACAAATGAAATGGCTGCTATTCATCTTAACTTTCTGCCAGCAAATACAAAAATGCAAAATAGTTAACTTTAAACAAAATAAAATAAAGGATCAAGTATTTATTATTTTTCAAATACCTTGGTAATGGCATAACTATTACCTAAGTATTTCAGCGTTGGTAAGATTCCAATTCAATTATAAATCGAGTAAGAGACAAAGGTAATTAAAAAAATAGATTACCTTTGTCGTCTTCTCACACCACCGTATGTACTTACGTGTACGGCGGTTTCTTTAGGTGGATTTGTGCAGATGGTTGTAGTTGGAGACTAAATCGTAGTATCCAATCTTTGTAAACCACTCGTTATTCATCCCGATATTGGTGCCTGGAGTGTTTGATAGACGCCACCAGCCTTTGCCACTTAGGGCTGTCAGCCAGCTCAATTTCTCACTTACGCCTTGGCTCCTTAGGAATCTGACAATACCAATCTTGCGTTTGCATTGTTTTATCCTAAAGCATCTTATTCGTCTTTTCAGCCAGCTGTTGATTCTTTCTATCTTCGATTTCATTTCTGATCTCTTGAAGTATTGTAACCAACCACGCAATAAGCTATTTACTTCCTTTATCAACTGATCCAGACTGATCCCACGTCGACGTGATGTCAGATCTTTTAGCTTCGACTTAAGTCGTAATTCGCTCGGCTTACTTAGATAAAGGCGACCACCACCACCTAGACTATGACCTAAAAACGCTACTTCATGTACTTTCCGTACTCCGCTCTTTTCTACATTTACTTTCAGACGCATTTTCTTAGTTATGTATTCGCTGATGCTAACATATACCCGTTCGGCACTTTGTTTACTTCTTACAAAGATCAAAACGTCATCTGCGTATCTTACATAACTCAGTCCACGCCTAGCCAGTTCTTGGTCCAGTTCATCTAATACGATGTTGGATAACAACGGACTCAGTGGGCTTCCTTGTGGTGTCCCCTTTATCCGTTGATGCGATACGCCACCTAACAGTATGCCACTACGTAGTATCTTTCTGATTAGGTCTAGTAATCGTTTGTCACCCATCCGTAAACTCAGATGCCACATCAATCGGCTATGATTCACTTCATCAAAGAATTTCTCTAAGTCGATGTCGACTACTCGTGTCTTCCCTGTTTTAACGTGTGACTGGGCTAACTTTAGTGCGCTCTCTGTTCCACGGCTTGGCCTAAATCCATGGCTGCTTTCCGTAAATGTAACTTCATAATACCTTACCATCACTTGGCTGATTGCTTGCTGTACAACTCGGTCTTTTACCGTCGGTATGCCCAGTAGCCTTTTGCCCCCTTTGGGTTTCGGTATCTCTACTCCACGTACTAATGAAGGGCGATAGTCTCCGTTTAGGATTTCTGTCTTTAGTGCTCCATGGTGCGTTCTAAACCATTTTCCGAACTCCTTGACATCTATTCCATCTACTCCCGGACTACCTGCGTTCGTTTTCACGTGTCGGTAGGCTTTTACTAGATTCCTTAGCGACGCTATCTCTTCCAGTACGTTCATCGTCTGTTCTCTCTCTTGCCAGCATCTGGAAGTCCACTTCGGACATACCTTTCCACTTCCGTCGTACCATACGGGTAGTTCATCATTGAATAGGCTGCTATTATTTCCTTCTCCCTGTCCAGCAGGTTGCATCGGTTTAGCATTTTCCTTGTCCTTAATCATTGGCCTTTACCATTACTTTCAAAAAAAATTAACATCCTAAAGATTCGATCCTTCGCTCCACATCCATTACAGATGATTCTTCACTACTATGATCTCTGCTGACTTCCTTTAAATAGTCCTTTACTTCCCTTGCGCTTTGTTCCGTCTCAGGTCGCTATTTATAGGATCTCCCAAGGTAAGTTCAATCTCTTTCCGTGTAACTGACATATTTTACTACCATTGTTTACGTCCGACTATTGGGCTTCGCAATCTATTGCTCACTTACCCACAATGTAAGCCTTATAATATGTTTCTGTTCGTTCAATCACACTTTTGCCGCCTGCTTCCTTCAGATTCTCAATTACTCAAGACACCCTTGCTATTGGCTAACGATTCCTATCGGCTGGCTCGTCGAGGACTTTCACCCCTTAGATATTAAACATGCTTGGCGCACAAAAAAAACAGCATTGATTTACACTACCAATGCTGTCCAGTAAAAAATAATTTTATTATATTGAAAGTTTTATTCCTGTGTATTGTGGTTTTTATTTAACCCACGCACAAAAAATATATTACAAAAACATAGTGACTGTTTAATCTTAGATTCTTATAGAAGCTGTGCCTACAAATAGCTCAACCACCATTTTTCTTTATGTGCCTGTTTATAAGTATCAAACCATTTACAAGACGGATACAACGAAATAATAATCCCTATCCACACCATATATACCACCAAAAGACTGTAACCAAATCCCTTGGGCATAGACCATTCAGGCAAAATCATAGCCTGCCAACCCAATCCTGAAAACTGAGCAAAAACCATGGCAACAATATGTATCAGGAACAGATGAATGATGTAGTAAAAAAAGGGAACCCTACCGAAAGTACAGAAGAAATTTACGACTTTTCCGCGTACATTTTCTGTATTGGCCAAAAATAAAAATGCTGCCCCCAAAGTCACCAATAAATACAGTAGCGAAGGCGGATACTTTGTCAGTTGCAAAAATGACATTAAGGTTTGAGAAAACATACCATTATCATCAAACGGTATAGACTCTCCATAAATATTAAACGACCTTAAAATAATAAATATCGATATAGCAGCAATACCAATGATGTTAAATGATTTTTTACGCTTATTGGGGTCAAAAGATGGTTCATAATAAGTACCAAAAAAGTAGCCAAGGGACATCACTGCAATCCAGGGTATCAAGGGGTATTCAATATAAAAATTTACATCATCTGAGATCTTAAAAATGTTCCGTTCGTGGATTACAGACCAAAACATTCGGCCACCCATATGAAAATTGTCCAACAGATTATGTCCAAAAATCAGTATAACACTAAATGCTAAGATAAAATACTTAGAAAAGTGAACCAACGCTGCTAAAACAATCATGCTTATCCCCAAAGACCAGATCACCAGCAAACCTGGACTTCTGAAATAGATATCAAAAAACCATGCAAAATTGACAATAGTCATTTCGATAAATACCAGCCATAGACCACGCTTGAATAGAAATACGGATAATTCTTTCTTTGATTTTCTTTTTCCAACCATAAAAGCAGAAGTACCGGCTAAAAAAGCGAAAGCAGGTGCGCAAAAGTGAGTAATAAATCTTGTGAAAAATATAGGTAAAGTACTTTGTAAAGGGTCAGATGGATCAAACATAAATGAATCATAATGAAAATAATCCCTGACATGGTCGAGGGCCATAACAATCATTGCCAGTCCTTTTAAAAGGTCAATGGATTCTATCCTTGGTTTTGAAATTGCAGTCATTTTAAAAATTTATTTTTGATTAATACCCAAAAAAATATGGAATAGGACGACATGTTAATATATGGATGTTTCCAAACGCTTATTTTTTAGCTCCTTCAAGCTCTGTCAATTTTTTCCTCGACCCTTCATTTTCCTTTATAGCCAAAGCTTTTTTCAATTGTAAAATCGCATTTGCTGTATCGCCCATGGCTATAAAATAATCGCCATAAGAATCATATACGTTATAACTTTCTGGATAATTTTCTACGTTGAGTTTGAAAAGACGTTCTGCTGTTTTATACATTTTCCTTCCCAGAAAATCATAGCCCATATAATTGATTTCTCCTTCGTCGGGCTTGATTTGGTAACCCATTTTTTGAGATAGCATGGCAAAGTGGTTTTGATATTTAGTTGCCAAAATACCTGTAGAATCTGTGAAATCCTTCATGCCGAGTTTTAAAGGGAAAAAATCAAAGAAATGACGTAAAGCATCATATTCTGTAATCAGCGGAACAGAGCCGTGTGTATCTTCCGGATAGTATTTACCCTGATAATTCAAGCCATTATTTTTATTTTTCTCAAATGCGGCTTGCAATTTTAATATGGAGCGGATATGTTTCGTTTCTTGTGAGGTATCTTTTTGAACCTTTTTTATATCCATACCATCCTCCAGTGTATTGGCGATACCCAGATATAGAGATTTTCCTTCAAACTTCTTTTCCATTAAAACCTTTTGCGTTTGTTTCAAAAGCTTTTCTTTGTCCCACCACATACTCGGATCAATGCAGATGTAGGAATTGAACAAATCGTTGTGATGCACAAAAGTCTGCATTACAGCCAAACCACCGAATGAATGACCGATGAGCATTTTATAAGATGCTACAGGATATTTTTTTTCAATATGCGGCATCAATTCCTTTTCTATAAATGCTATGAAGTTTTCACCACCTCCCGATGTTTTTGAAAACGTACTATCCATAAAAGGTGGGTCAGCATCAATATGCGTCGGTGTTAGGTCTCTGGTTCGATCCGTGTTGGGTATGCCTACCACCATCATTTTAGGACACATCGTATTACCATTGATGGTGCTCAATTGCTGAATCATGCCTACTACTGATGAAAAATGTCCCTCACCATCCAATACATACACTACAGGAAAACGCTCTTTGCTGTCGGCATTTCCACCAGGTACATGTACCCAAATTTTCCTGTTTTCACCCAAAATATTGGATTGGACACTATCCGTTACGCCAATGACGATGTTTTCATTTACTACTTTTCCTTGAGAAAATGCAGAAGTTGCCAGAAGATAAAAAGGTAGAAATAAGATTAAATTTTTCATTTAAAAAACTTGATTTTTTTTGATTTAAAATAGAGAAATTACTGTGGGATAATCACTTTTACTTTTTCCAATTCAGGCAATTAGTTTTTTGGCAATGTTAAATAATCGGGCACTTCAATTGGAGATCTTGTTTCCATGCTTGTATTAAACATATCTGTTTGTAAACGCCAGTTGTTATTTTCTTTTTTGTAGATGGCTATAAATTTTCCAATATCAATGATTTCGTCTTGCTGATTGTTCATCACATATTTGCCTTTGGCAATTAATTTGTCCCCGCTTTGTTCGAGGTCAATAAATTGAAGTTCAATGTTGTGCATCCCTCTTTTAGAAACAGTATGCCAAAAACTTGAAATCGCTTTCTGACCTGAAACCGGTGGTGAGCCGGGGGCAAAAATCGTAGCATCGGTTGCATATATTGCCGCTACACTGTCCCAGGCTGAGTTGTTTATTAATCTTACAAGTTCATTTTCCACTTTAATTACGGCTGCTCTTGCTTTCAGATAAGGCGAACCTTTTTCGTCAGTCCGAAAAACTATTCCGACACCTTTAGCCTGAAGGACTGAATGGTCTGGCCATTTATTTTGCAGAAACTGTTCTGCTGCCAGGAAAAATACAGCTGGATTGTCTACATAAGGTAGGTGTCCCGTACCAGGGATAATTAATAATTGACTATTTGGCAAACTATTTTTCCATTCTTCCCATGCTGTTACAGGTGTTTCATCCTGATCGCCTCCTATAATCAGAGCCTTTGCTTTTACATTAGAAAGCTGTTGTGTAATATCCCATTTGCCCATAGATTGAAGGGAATAAAATCTGATTGGGTTTAATTGGTTTTTTTGGTTACAATCACAGACATCACCCCACATCCTCCTTACATGTAGTGGTGTTGGAAATTTACCCCGGGCCCATACTGCATAGTAGTCCCAGCAAGCTTTAATGCTATCTGCGGGAGTAGATCTGTAAGCCTTGCTGTTTTGGTTTAGTATCAATTGGGAAATGCTATCAAGCCTATTTACACCTTTCCATTTTTGAGAAGCTGCCGTTGGATTTACAAGGATCATTGATTCTATTCTATCAGGGTGAACAGTGGCGTAATAACCCAACAATATACCACCATTTGAATGTGCAAGTACTTTCATTTTTTGCATGCGAAAATGTTTCCTGACCATCTCTACATCCTGAACAAACTGGTGAATGTTTAATCTTGCAGTGTCTTTAACAAAGGAAGAAAAGCCTGTACCAGGTTGGTCAAAAAATAAAAGTACATGATGAGCCGCAAGTGGCATCAGGTCAGGAACAAGATAGCGAGAACCAAATCCACCACCATGAAATACAACGATGGTGTCTTTTCCTTCGCCTGTCAGTCGATAAAAAAGACGCACAGAATCATTTGTTGATATATACCCTTCAGATGATTTTAGTTTTACCGTTTGTGCATTCACAGTAAAAGAAATCAGAAAGATTAGCGATAGTCCAATGAAGAATGTTCCACTTTTCATGATAAAGTATGATTATTTTTGAAATTTTCCTTGCTTATCCACATACTGCCAAAAGTCGCTCTCCCATACGCTGTACTCACCATCCTTTTCAGTTTTGCATTGATTGCTGACCTTGGCTTTGCCATTTTCAAAAGGGTAGGCACAATCGAACTGTGGTTCGATGACGATGGCATAAGTCTTAGCATCTGCGTAGCCAATTTTACCATTTTTCACCACCCGAATCAGTCCATCTGCCTCGTAATCGGGACCATTGTCGTAAATGAATACATCATAAATGATTGCTTTTTGGCCGTCCAAAATGACCCATTTTCCATCAGCGGTTTGTTGCATGGTCAAGGCCGGGGTGGTTTTTGGTGCGACGGTATTGTCATCATTGGCTTTGTCGCTATGGTTTTGTTTGCAAGCAACGGCTGCAAGTAGAAAACCGAGGAGGACTACCAACGGAAAATGGTTTTTCAACATTTTTTTATTTTTTATAATTTTTAAATTAAGGCAACATACCATAAAACCCAACATGTTTTTACTCATCTATTCGAAAAATCGACCCTTTTATATTCCGACTCATCGGGCGGCCCTGAGGTAATCTGTAAAAATGGCTTTCCTGTAAGCGTCATGATTACCGAGCCGAAGGTCATGCCCCATTGGTTTGGGGTAACACAAACAGGGTACTTTTTGTCGTCTTTGGAGCGCAGTGCAGCTTTGATGGTGGCATCGCTGATGGCCCCACTCGGAGCCACCCAGCGTTGTACTGCGGCTAAACGGACAAAACTATTGGATTCAACAGGCTTTTCTTCTTCTTTCAGTGTCGGGTCAAACTTCTTGTGCCAAGGCTTCACGTCATCGTTCACTAGCGGATGGTTGGTGTGATAAACCGTTCCATTCTCATTTTTTGGGTCAAAACGCACCACTTTATTGGCGGATGCCTCAAAATCATAGACATCTCCTCTGATGCCGATGATATAGTTCTGGCCAGAGGCATGAGGCACTTTTTGTATAAAATCCAGCAAATTGTCCTTGTCGGCGATGCTCAGCATTCTCCTCACGATAAACGCCACAGGCAGACCCGTCGTGCTGGCCTTCAACTGCATTAGAGTGTTCATGCAAGCGCCAATGCCCACTTCATTCATGCCGTTGAGTACGATGCAGCCTGGATGCGTCAGTATGAGCTGTTCGGGGCGGTCGCCGCTACGGACGATGCGTAGCAGCACCTGATACCCGTCGGTATAGGCTTCGATGTCCATGTTTTGCGCAATATAACCGGGGTGGCCATCACGGGCAGGCACGCCCACACCACTGCAATGGTGGTTTTCGAGATTGTCCTGATAGACCCAAAATTCATCAAGGAGGCTGAACACCATCACGTCATTGAACGGCTGCCCGGCCCCATCGGCGATGCCCCTGACTTCTTCGTAAAGTTCTGGTGTCCATTGCTTAATGGCTGCATCGAAACTTGTTTTTTGATAAAAATCGGCCATTACCTCGTTGGCATCCTTGCCCAGTTCGCTGGTCGTTTTTTCCTTGAATTTGGAGATGAGTTCACCGATTTCCTTTTTTAAAATTTGACCATGCTGCAGGCCCAGTTCATAGCCAGTGCCGGTGAGGGTGACTTCCCTGATGGGCTGACGGAGGTTTTTGACAATAGGGTTAGCCTCCACTACCATACTACTTGTTTGAGCAAATGATTGATTTGTCAGGTGCAGACAGATGGTGAAGGCTGCTATGACATGAAATTTGGTATTCATTCGAATTGATTTTTTTTTGAAAGATAAAAATATTGAGGTTTTTTGGTTTACTTCAAAGCGTCCCATTCCTCCTTTGTAGCTTTGGCTTTCTGATATTCCATCAATATCTGCCAGATGCCGTTTTGCTTCACTAATAATGCTTCCAGATGAGTATATCCTTCAGAAAGGAGCTTGCCCTGACCATCATGAGAAGTAAAATAAAAAATGCCTGTCTCATGAGCAGTGGTTTCATCACCTATTCTTTGAGAAAAGCGAAACGACACATTATCCTTCTGCTTTCCGTCCTTTGTGTCGGTAAAACCCTGCTTCCATCGTGTCAGGGCGGCTGTCATGGGATAAGACTGTTTGTTTTTTCCTGAGGTTGTTACCAGGACAGCATTATCATGACAAGTGGCTTTGTAGCCTTCAAAATCGCCTTCTTTTACCGCGCGGGATACCTCTGCCCAAAAGGTTTTGTCTATTTCAGCTATACGTATTGAATCAGAACTTGATGTATATACCGATTTTTGGGACTCGGTGGTACCCATTTTTGCCAACATATTCGTCGCATTGGTATTGCCTGGATTTAATTCGAGTGATTTTTTGTAATTAGCAATGGCTGCTTCTTTTTGCCCGTCTTTCATCAATGCCTCGGCATAGCTGTCATAAGCGTTGAAAGATTTAGGAAATTCATCCACATTTATTTTCAACACAGCCAGCGCTTCTGCTATTTTGCCTTCGCCCATGTAGGTATATCCCAGTGTATTGAAGCCGTCCTCTGCAAAGTCATAAGTATCTTTGTCCTTTTTTAATGCGTCATAAGTTTTCAATGCTCCGGCAATACCTTGTGTTTCAAGAGCATTCTTAATCTCAGCTGATGCTGATTTTTTAACTACCATCAACTTAGCTGCCGAATTGAGTATGCGCATTCCAATATCATCTGCTCCCTTATCCGAGTTCGTCAGTACAACTACCCCTTTGCCTGTCTCCTTAACAAATCCTGCATAAGTGCGATAGCCCCCTGTGCCGCCATTGTGCCAAATCACGTCGCCTTCCGCACCTTTTGAAATAATCCAGCCCAGCCCGACTCGGGTGCCACCGCCTGCTTTATCATGTCGGGGTTGATGGGTAAGTTGCATCGCCGCCTGCAATTTTGATTTTTGAAGCCCCATATTGGCAGCAACATACCGCAACATATCATAAAGAGAACTTCGAATGGCTCCGGCACCGGCTAAGGTTGGAATATCCCAATTTGACACCTTGGCGCCATTGCTGTGACCCATTGCAAGGTTTTTGATCATTTGTTTATCAAAGGTAATTTTAGTAGATTTCATACCCAGTGGCGAAGCTATTTTTGTGATGATCAATTCTTCATAAGATTTTCCTTCCTTGAGAGACAAGATTTGCCCCAACAACCCTACAGCTAAATTAGAATATTCCATCGCTGAACCAATGTCCCGGGTCAAAGTATAATTGTTCAGAAAATCATACATCTGTTCGACGGTGTAATCAGCATAAGGGTTGGCGGGGTCTTTTGGTGCAAAATTAGTCGGCATACGCGCCAGACCGGAAGTATGGTCAGACAAGTGCCCCAAGGTGATTTGTTTGCCTTCTTTGAGTGGTAATTTTACCACCGCTGGGAGGTAGTTTTGGGCGGCATCATCGGTTTTCAACTTTCCTTCCTGTACCATTTGAGCCAGCAAGAGGGCCGTAAATGTTTTGGAGATGGAGCCGATTTCATAAATAGTATGCTCATTGACGGGCTGTCCGCCGATGATTTTGTTACCGAAAGCATAGTAATGAGGACCATCTTTGTCAATGATACCCACAACAATGCTGGGCGTATGGCCGTACTCGATGCGTTTCTGAATGCTTTGAACGATGTCTTCCGGCAGTTTTTTCTGTGCAAAAACGATGTTTGCCAAAAGGCCAAAACATAAGTATAGGATTAAATTTTTCATTTTATATTGTTGATTTTGATTTAGAACAGGAAATAGATATTTCTGATTTTTCTTTATAATATTAATGATTTGTCCATGGGCTTTTAATTAGAACAGTAAAAATTTTTAGGCAACGGTTGATTGTTTACATCAATTTGGATTTAGATTTAATGTTTTACATTTTTTTCAGCAAAAATTCTGTCAATCCCTTAAAATAGGTATCCTGATCATCATACATACACATATGACTTCCATTCTGGCAATACAAATACGTTCCTTTTTTTACTTCTGAGGCCATCCATTTCATATGCTCAGGGTCCATGGTGTCATGCTGGGCACCTATGACTAACGTTGGTACAATAATTTCCTTTAACCTGTTTTTTACTGACCATGTTTCAAGCTTACCTGCAATGCCAAACTCACTCGGTCCCTGCATCGTCACGTATAGCGATGGGTTAAGTCTTCCAAAAGAACGATTGACAGGCTCAGGCCATGAATCAGTGGGAAGTCTTAGGATATGCTTAGCATAATAATTGGGCATAAGCAGTTCCATATATTTTGGATTGGTGTAGTCATCTCTTTCTTCTATCATCCTGATGGTATCCAATACTTTTGGGTCCATCAATTTTGCCAGAACATCATCCGCATATTTTCCATACTCGGGAGCATCTGACATCATATTGGAAATGATGAGACCTTTCAGGTTTTCCTGGTATTTTAATGCATATTCCATACATAGGATGCCGCCCCACGAATGCCCAAGCAGATAAAAATTCTCTTTCCCAAGATTCAAGGCTTTTCTCACCTGCTCTACTTCATCTACATACCTTGCTAAATCCCACATGGAAGTATCTTTAGGATTGTCAGAAAACCCGCACCCAAGTTGATCGTAATAAATGATTTCGATACCTTCTGACGGCAGGAAACTTTCAAAACATTCAAAATATTCATGGGTCATCCCCGGCCCACCATTGAGCAATAGGAGTCTCGTCGATGGGTTGTTACCAATTGTCTTTGTCCACACATTAAAAGTACCTTTTGGAGTAGTGATCGGGACGACCTTTACACCACCTGTTTGCAAGCCCTTTTCTTTAGGAGTAAAATAACCGGAGGAATCGGATGTTGATTGTTGTTTACAGGAATTGCAGAAAACCGTCAAGGAAGCCAGGAGGATAACAAAACTGAAATTAAAATGAATATTCATGATATTTTTATTTTTTTGGAAAAAGAAATACAAACCCTATTCTGATAAAAATTTTCTCACATCTGCTGCTATTTTGATGAGGTCGGGCTCGTGAAGATACATCATATGCCCGGCTTCATAATAGGTTTTTGTGATGCGATCCTTTACTATGCCGTGTCTTGCAAATGTATATTCTGTATCAAAAAACGGGCAGATAAGATCGTAATATCCACTGGCGACCAGCACTTTCAAATCTGTGTTGCGTCTCATCGTCTCGCCTAACTGACGGGCCACATTTACAGGCCAGGGTTCCCAGTACTTGCCATCAGGTACTGTTCTCCACCGCCATTTTTCACCTATCTCGTTATTGGAAGTAAGGTAGGGTCGATCCATAGTCACCTTGAGCACCTCAGCATAATAATGGTTTAACGCTGCTGTAAAAGCACTTTCTATCTGATAGCTGGCAGGGTCGCCCAAGTGTGGTGTTTGGGTGATGTCGTCAGTTTCGTCTCCCATAAACCTACCATCCAGTCTGCCTATTGCCAAACCCTTGTCTGCTATGAGTTGTTTTTGGAACCTGGGCATCAGGATCATCAGATTGGACTGGAGGATATAATTTTTATCCAGGCCTGTAAAATAAGCGAGTCTTCCAGCAACATCATTTTTTTCGGCAGCAGTCAGCAAGTTACCCTTGTATAGTGCCGGAGCGTACACATTGTATGTAAATTGCCGGCATTCTTCCACAAAAGCCTCCAAAGTTAGACCAAGACCTGCTTTTTTGTGATACCATGCTGTGGCTGCCATTGATGGTAAATAAGTGAGAAATGAGGTTATGTTATCATTGATGGAAGTAGAACCGGCATAATCCAATGCCTGAGAGATGAGCACCAAACCATTCAATGCCATGTTTTGCCCGTCTCCTTCCAGGGTATTGGCTATGGCAACAGCGCGTGTAGTCCCGAAACTCTCTCCAATGATATACTTGGGCGAAAACCACCGTTTATTTTCAGTCACCCACATCCGCATAAATTTGGCAATGGATGCCGCGTCTTCGTTCAATCCCCAAAAGTCTTCTTTTTTGCCTTTGCCAATGACTTCACTGAATCCGGTGCCCACAGGGTCAATGAATACCAGATCTGTGATATCTAGTAAACCGTGTTTGTTTTCCACAAGCTGATACGGTGCAGCACCGTCGTCCTTGCGGGCATCAGAATCTGTTTTGACGATTTGAGGTCCTAACATTCCCATATGCAACCATAGTGACGCTGATCCGGGACCACCATTGAATACAAAGGATACCGGTCTCCTGGTTATATCTTTATTTCCTTCCTGTGTATAAGCCACTGACCAAATGGAAGCAACAGGCTCTCCTTTATCATTTTTAAGGTGTATTTCTTTTGCAGTAGCTTTATAAACAATAGTTTTGCCTCCAAAAACACCAGTATGGTTAGTGATAAAAGTTTTGGGAGCACTTACAGCTTTTGTACTGTCTTTATTCTCCTGTGATGACATGGGAATGGTCAGTAAGAGTAATACAACAATAAGCAAAATACAATTATTTACTTTGAGAGGAAAATGGGTTATCATTTTATATTTTTAGGTATAAAGGTAATTATATTTAACCAACCATTTTGCTTTCTTGTCAGGAAGTATAAATGTACAAATTTTAAAAATAACTCAGGCACCATTTTTTGGTTTTAAACTTTTAAAGAAAATCCATTTCGTCGAAAAGGTTTAAAAAATTTGATTTTAATAAAAATCTATACTTATCTTTGGAATTTGGCTTTTGTAAAAACAAAGTGGGAAAAAATAGTATTAAAAAATTTAAAATTCCTGTTAAAATGAAAAAACAGATTATACTTTTCGTTCTGCTGATTTTAGTTGCATTCATTAACAACGTGCAATCTCAGGTAAAAACTAAACCTATAAATGAAAATGATACCTGGCAGAAGCCTCCGAAGGAAATCATGGATGTTCTCAATGCACCATTGCTACCTGCAGTTTGGACATCACCTACAGGTAAGTATATGATCATGGCTGATCCCATTATTTATCCTCCGCTGGAAGAGTTAGCTTCTGATATGCTTAAACTGGCAGGTATCAGGGTCAATCCTCGTAATAATGGAAATCATGGTGAACATGGAGGTACTTCACCTCGTATATTCAATATTACAAATAAAGTAATAACTCCCTTAAGTATACCCCAAAATGCTGAAGTGATAGACGTTAAATGGACTGTAGACGGGCAACGATTTGCTCTTTCTATAGATCATAAAGATCATATAGGACTATGGATTGGAGACATAAAAGGTAACATCAAAGAAGTCAAAGGCTTAGGGTTGAATAAACTTCTTGGCACTGCCGTAACATGGCTTCCGGATCAGAAAAAACTTTTGCTGCTACGTATTCCTAAAAGAGGAAACCCTCCTGTTGCTCCTGCAATCCCTAAAGGACCTGAGATAAAAGAAGGTAAAGGTGCTGTAGCCAGATCAACCTATGAGTCAAGGAACCTTTTAGAAACAGCACATGATGGTGAATTATTTACCTATTATGCTACTTCGGAACCAGTGATATACGATCCTGAAAAAGGAACATATCAGGTATTGGGAGCTTCAGCACCTTATACCGGTGTAGAATTTTCACCAAGTGGAAATTATATTTTAGTTGAAAGACTGGTTGGTCCTTGGTCCAATGAAGTTGCATACTGGAGATTCGCCCAGGAAATAGAAATATGGGATAAAAATGGAAATAAAGTATCAACTGTTGCTTCTATACCATTAGCTGATGCTGTTCCTGTCCAAGGCGTGCCCATGGGTGCACGTTCAGTTGGATGGAGAGCTACTTCCCCCAATACACTTTTTTGGATAGAGGCTCTTGATGGCGGAAATCCGGTAGCAGAAGTGACTCACCGGGACAAACTGATGAGTCTTGAAGCTCCTTTTACAGGGAATGCAAAAGAAGTTTTTCGTGCTGAGCACAGAATAGTTGGTAGTGGAAGCTGGGGTGAAAAAGAAGGCATGCTGATGCTTACCCAATGGGAAAGAAAAAAAAGATGGGTATATGTATGGCTGCTCGATGTGGACAAAGGAACTTCCAGAATTTGGTTTGACCTTAATCAAAATGACAGTTATAATAATCCGGGCAATCCTCTCTTTAAACAATTGGCAAATGGTCAGTATGTGATGCGTGAAAAAAATGGATCTATATATTTCTCAGGCAGTGGCGCTTCCGATAAGGGCAACAGGCCATTTCTTGATCTCAAGGAATTGGGAACCGGCAAATCAGAGAGATTATTCCGTTGTGATACCATTAAATATGAATATTTTGTAGGCTTTGCAGAAGATGAAAATAATATTATATTGAGGTCAGAATCTACAGTTGATGTTCCGAATTATTATCTCGGCACATTTGGGAATAAAAAAGAAAAAGCCAAGGCCGGTGAAGCAGAACGGGAATTGATAAGAAAACCGATAACAAATTTTGCAGATTCTTCACCTGAGCTAAGGAAAATAACCAAAAAAATTGTGAAATATCAGCGTGATGATGGTGTGCAGCTCAGTTTTCAATTGAATCTGCCACCGAATTATGTGGAAGGACAACGAGTTCCAACTGTTTTGTATGCATATCCTCTTGAATATTCAGGAGCCAGTGAGGCCGGTCAGGTCAGTGGTTCAGATAAACGATTTATGCGTATATATGGCCCTTCACATATGTTTTTTCTGCTTCAGGGGTATGCCGTGCTGGATCAGACTGCAATGCCAATGATAGGAGATCCTGAGACTACTTACAATACATTTGTACCACAGTTGGTTGCTGATGCTGAAGCTGCAGTAAAAAAAGCTGTTGAAATGGGAGTTGCCGATCCTGAACGAATAGGAGTGATAGGTCACAGCCATGGAGCATTGATGGTTGCAAATCTTCTGGCACACTCTGACCTATTCAAAGCCGGTATAGCCCGCAGCGGTTCGTATAATAAAACCAATCAGCCTTTTGGATTCCAATCTGAAAGGAGATCACTGTTTGAAGCAAGAGATGTTTATATTCAGCTATCTCCCACTTTTTTCGCTGACAAGATAAATGAACCTATACTTATCATACACGGGAACGATGATTCAAATCCGGGAACGCTCACATATCAGTCCGAAGTGTTATATGAGGCTGTGCGTGGGTCAGGTGGCACAGCCAGACTCGTATTGCTACCCCATGAAGATCATGGTTATTCTGCAAAGGAAAATATTGAACATGTGTTGTGGGAGCAATTGCGATGGTTTGATAAGTATTTGAAGGGAAAATAAAAGGATAAATGTTGGATATATCCCAAATCGGAATATTGATCAGAAATTTCTTTTTGTTTGATCCAGTGCACGCTTTGAGGAATGAGCGAATCATTTGGCTGCAATGAAGGACAGGACAAAACCTTATACCCAAAAGAAAATGATTTGCAAAATTTAAAAATCACAATTATTTGAAAATTAATAACTTGTGATTTAAATTTTTCACACAATATTTTCTGTTCACTATCAATGAAGCAAAACCATTCTACCTGATCATCGTAAGCGCAATGATGGTTGGATTTCTGCTCAATTATATCGGTATATCGCCCATCCAAGGACTGATTTATGCAGACGTTTTTGTATGGTCTGACTGCCCCTGTACTGATAGCTATGATTATGCATATCGGTAACAACAAAAAAATAATGAAAAAATGTACAAATGGGTGGAAATCCAATTTTATTGCCAGTATAACCTTCATCTTGATGACAGTGGCTGCAGTAGCCTTATTGTATCTCTTGTGGAGTTAAATTTCAGCAAATACATGTCAATTTGTCAATTTTGATGACATTAATGGACAAAATGATACCCAAATTCCCTATTTTTACGTTTGGTATGTATATTGTACAATCTCTTTTCCATACTATCAAGATAAACCAAAATTCATGTTTGATAAAAATATATATGCGCTCGACGATATGAAGGAAGAAGGTGATGTCATACCTGTCTTTAGTATAGGTGATGACGAGCTTAAATTTGATGATGACTACAAAGATATTATGCCGGTCCTGGCATTAAAAAACACAGTACTCTTTCCGGGCGTCGTCATCCCGATAACAGTAGGAAGAGATAAGTCTATCAAAGCATTGCAAAAAGCCGATAAGGGAGATAAATTTTTAGGAGTCATCACACAAACAAGTATAGACAGTGAAGACCCCACGCCTGATGGACTGCATAGAGTAGGAACTATAGCCAGGATCATGAAAATTCTGAAAATGCCGGATGGAAGCACTACCGCTATTTTACAGGGAAGGAAAAGATTTGTAGCCAAGGCCTTTATCCACAATGAAAAAATGCTGGAAGCAGAAGTAGAAGTGCTGGAAGACCATATTCCGGCAAGAAACCTGGAGTTCAATGCCATGATATCTTCGATAAGAGATTATGCCAAAAAGATCATTGAGTTATCTCCAAATATCCCGACAGAAGCAACCATGATGCTCAACAACATCAAAAATAATGGATTTCTTCTTAATTTTATCTCATCCAATATCAACCTTGCAGTGGATAAAAAACAGGAAATTCTTGCTATGGATGATTATGTGGAAAAGGCTGGTCTGATCATGGCTGCCATGAACAATGAGCTGCAGTTACTTCAAATAAAAGACAAGATAGAATCAAGAGTCAGGGGCGATCTCGAAAAACAACAAAAAGAGTATTTTCTCAACCAGCAACTCAAAACCATACAGGAAGAACTTGGCGGTAATCCCCAGGAGGAAGAACTCAATAAACTTCAACTGAAAGCTGACAAAAAGAAATGGCCGGCTGAAGCCAAAGAAGCTTTTAATCGCGAGATTGTCAAAGCCCGCAGAATCAACCCTCAGATAGCAGAGTATAGCGTCATACTTAATTACCTTGAATTGATGCTCGATCTGCCTTGGGATGATGTCACAAAAGATGTCTTTAATCTCAAGAAGGTGAAATCTGTACTCGATAAAGACCATTTCGGACTGGAAGATGTAAAAAACAGAATCATAGAACACCTGGCTGTACTCAAACTAAAAGGTGATATGAAAGCACCAATAATTTGTCTGGTAGGCCCTCCGGGTGTGGGTAAGACAAGTCTGGGAAAATCAGTAGCCACAGCATTAGGCCGTCAGTTTATACGCATGTCTTTAGGTGGTCTGCATGATGAAAGTGAAATAAGAGGACATCGAAAGACATACATCGGTGCTATGCCGGGTAGGATCATCCAATCCATCAAAAAAGCAAAATCATCCAATCCTGTATTTATACTTGACGAAATAGACAAATTGGGTAAAGATTTCCGCGGAGACCCATCTTCAGCTTTGCTTGAAGTGCTGGATCCCGAACAAAATTCTACCTTCCATGACAATTACCTTGATCTGGATTATGATCTTTCAAGAGTACTTTTTATTGCTACAGCCAATTCTCTATCTACTGTCCAGCCTGCTTTGTTAGACAGAATGGAGATCATAGAGATCAGCGGATATTCACTGGAAGAAAAAGTGGAGATTTCAAAGAGACATCTCGTACCAAAGCAATTGAAAGAACACGGATTGAAGGATAATGCAGCTGTGTTAAGCCCTCAGATTCTGCAACATATCATCCAGAAATATACCAGAGAATCAGGAGTCAGATCTTTGGACAGGACCATAGCAGGGGTGATGCGAAGTGTGGCCAAAAAAGTGGCCATGAATGAAAAATACAACATCAAACTCTCTGAAAAAGAAGTAGGAGAAGCTTTAGGTCCGGTAAAATTTGACAACGAACAATACACAAAGATAGACCTGCCGGGAGTAGCAGTAGGACTCGCCTGGACCAGAACGGGAGGAGATATACTGTTTATTGAGGCCAGTACCAGTAAAGGCAAAGGTAAACTTGTACTCACCGGCAACCTTGGCGATGTCATGAAAGAGTCTGCTTCAACAGCATTGTCCTACATTAAGGCCCATTGTACATCGCTGGGTATAGAAGCTGAAATTTTTGAGAACACCGATATACACATCCATGTACCTGAAGGAGCCATACCCAAAGATGGTCCAAGTGCTGGGATCACCATGTTGACTGCACTCACATCAGCATTGAAAGCCAAACCTGTCAAATCGCATCTTGCCATGACTGGTGAGATCACACTCCGGGGTAAAGTACTGCCTGTCGGTGGTATTAAGGAAAAAGTCCTTGCAGCAAGAAGGGCCGGCATCACTACGATCATGCTGTGTGAAGAAAATCGTCGTCATGTGAAACAAATACCAGCTGATTATGTCAAAGGTGTAGAATTCATCTATGTGACCAAAATGGATCAGGTGATTGAAAATGCGCTTGGGTTTTTAGTGTTTTAAGATAAATCAAATAAAGAATGATTATTCCCGTAAGAAACCCACGCACTGGACTGGAAGATTATGTGTTAAGACCGCTATCTGAAGAAGAGCTGATCAAGCAAACTCATAGGCTGCGCATGGGACAAGTAGAATGGAATAATAAAGGAATCAACCATCGGATAGCAGCTTTGAAAGTATGGCAAGAACAGGTACTTGCGGCTAAGGAGGATATCATAGAGGCATTGACAGTAGATACGGGAAGATATCCTGAAAGTGTACTGGAGTTTAATCTGCTTCCGACCACCATAACCAGATGGATAGAATGGGCAGGTACTTTTTTTAATCAGGAAAATGAAAAACAGTCACAGGTTCCAATGATTCGCATCAGGCAAGACAATGTGCCATATAGTTTGGTATCGGTGATCAGCCCTTGGAATTTCCCTTTGCTCTTGTCAATAATCGATACCATTCCGGCACTACTGGCCGGCAGCGCTGTCATAGTAAAACCGTCAGAAATTACGCCGCGTTTTATCAAAGTGCTTCAAAAAACAATAGATCAGACCCCTCACCTTCGGGATGTACTTTTTTATACAGAAGGTGCAGGCCATACAGGCAGTCTTTTGGTGGCAGCTGGCGATATTACGTGTTTTACAGGAAGTGTAGCCACAGGAAAGAGAGTATATCAACAGGCAGCATCACTATTTAAACCATGTTTTCTGGAATTAGGTGGCAAGGATGCAGCCATTGTGGTGACGGGAGCGAATATTGATCATGCTGCCAGATCGATATTATGGGGTAGTACGGTCAATTGCGGACATTCTTGCCTTTCAGTCGAACGGGTGTATGTTCAACGCGATATTTACACGGAATTTCTCCAAAAAATCAAAAAAGAAACAGATCAGATCCAATTAGCCACAGAAGATCCCCACAAAGGGCAGATAGGTCCGGTCATCTCTCTCCAGCAAGTAAACATCATCAACGATCACCTGAAGGACGCATTGGAGAAAGGGGCTAAAATCATTTCAGGCAATGCAACTTGTCAGTTGATCCATGGCGGCTATTATTGCAGGCCAACCATTTTGACGGATGTCAATCATGATATGAAAGTGATGACCGAAGAAACATTCGGCCCAATCATTCCCGTCATGCCGTTTGACACAGTTGATGATGGGATACAACTGGCCAACAACAGTATTTTCGGACTTAGCGGTGCCGTGTTTGCGGCCACAAACGCTGAAGCTTTGAAGGTGGCTTCACAATTACATGCAGGTGCCATCAGCATCAATGAATGTGCCTTAACAGCCATCGTTCATGACGGAGAAAAAAATTCATTCAAATATTCGGGTATCGGCGGGAGTAGGATGGGACCATCTTCTATACAACGCTTTTTGCGCAAAAAAGCCTATCTCATCAATGAAAATAGTGGACCTTCGGCGTGGTGGTTTTGAAGCATTCTTCCCAAAATTAAAAAATCCAAACCAATAACCCACCATTTTTTGCAAAAATCCAAACCAATAAACGTCCTAAATTCGTAAAAATCCAAACCGAAGCAACAAAATCAGGCTATTTCACCCTGTCATAAACTATTGGTGTTTCATAGGGAGTAAGTTTTTTTCCGTCTTTCTCCAGCAATTCCATTACAATGAGTTGTGTAGATGATATGGTTTCTATCAAGGTAAACTTCATCCCATTGGGCAAATCATTAGGAGCATTGATGTAAAATTTATCATCTTTTCTCGTATAAAATGCCGGTTTGAATGATGGAGAAGGGCTGATGGTATTAAAATCAAATTTCAATGAAGCATTGTCGTTTTTTACAAGATTGACATCCATATCTTTTGGCAAAGCAAAAGGAGTAAGTTTGACTTTTCCATCTTCAGCAGCTTCAAATAAAAATAGATAAGGCTTCACTTCAACTTGTGATTGCCCGGGTTTTGTGTAGTAACTTTCTTCCAGGATCCAAAATCCATCAACTTTCGGAGCATTTAAGATACGGTGATCTGCTATACGGTTGACATGTACCGCTTTAGGGTGCAATTGTTTTCCTGATTTTATTTCTTCAGCTATCTGGCGATCATTATTAAAGTCTCCGGTGATATAAGTTTTGAACAAGTCAATGGATCTCATTTTACTAGTTGATTGTTTAAAAATGTTGCATCCTGATAGTATTATCATCATGCATAGCATCACTGTTTTAGGCTTCATACAATAACTTTAGGTTTGACCAATTATTTTTGATTTACTTTGATGGCTCATCATTTTTCAGTGATACTCTTCACCACCGCTGACATTCATGGCTTCTCCATTGATATAAGCGGCCTGGTCAGATGCTAAAAAAGCTACGGCTTTGGCAATATCTTCTACCATCCCTGTTCGTCCCAAAGGATTTTTGTCCACTATAGCCTGAAGATAGGTATCATAATCCATTCCGAGTTTATCGCTGAAAAATTTGTTTTGCCAGTGTCCCAGACCCGTCGTGATGTGATTGGGACAGACGGCATTGACCCTGATCCCATATTTGCCCAATTCCACGGCATTTGATCTTGTCAACCCTACCAATCCGTGTTTTGATGCGGTATAGGCAGCAGCAAAAGGAAATCCGGATTTTGCCGCCTGGCTGGCTATGTTTATGATGGAGCCTCCTTTTCCAGAATTTATCATGGCTATGGCTGCGTGCTTAGAGCACAAAAATGCTCCTTTGAGATTGACGTCAAGTACTGTATCCCAACTGCTTTCTTTAAATTCAGTAAATGGCTCCATGATATATCCTACACCGGCATTATTAACAAGGATGTCGATCTTTCCCAACTGAAAAACAGCCTGATGCATCATGCTTTCCACTTCACTTTCTGATCTGACATCACAGGCTACACACAATACTTTCACACCAAATTTTTCTCTGAGATCATTGGCTATAGCTTCCATTTCATCAGATGTACCTATATGGTCCTTGCCAAAATTTTCTCCTTTAGTAACACCAATGTCGGAAAGCACAATGTGGCATTGTTCGCCGGCAAGTTGATAAGCTATGGCCTCTCCGATACCACCTTTGCGACCTGAGCCTGTGATAACTGCGACTTTATTTTCTAAGCTATGATACATGGTTTTTATGGTATTAAATCTGTGAACTAAAAATTTCTGTTATTTCGGAGCCAGTCAAGTTGATGACCGACTTTTGTTTTGTGTACTGCAAAATATTTCTGATCGTTGAAATGCGGAAAGGCAATCCCGAAATATATGGTGTCAACGTAAGACTAAGCAACCTGCCTCCATATTGATGCGCTTCATCAGCCAAGGTGTCCAACTGATCACATACCTGCTGCTCAAAACTATCTTCTGTCTGATGATAATTGATGATAATCTGACGGTCAGATATCTCCTGAGATACCGGCATAGCTACAATGCTGCCATGAGCAGTATCCATGATATATGGCATATCATCATTAGACCAGTCGCATAAAAAGGTACACCCATATTTTTTGACCAGATCCGGTGTTTCAAATGATTCAGAATAAGCAGGAGACATCCATCCTTGAATCTTTTGACCAGAAATTTTTCGTAAAGTATCCATTGATTTTTCTACCAAATATGCTTCATGCGCGTTATCCATTCCGCCATAATGAAGTTCGTCCATATCAACACCATGCGCAATGATTTCATGACCATTTTTTAAGATTTCTTCTATGAGATTCGGATATCTTGCAGCAACTTCGCTATTGACGGCAAAATTTGCTTTTAGATTGAACTCGTCGAGCACTTTCAACAACCGGAAGATACCCACTCTGTTGCCATAGTCTCTGGTCGTATAGTGTCGAAAGTCAGGATAAGCCGTCACCATACTACCGGGAGCTTTAAATGGTTTTCCTGTTGGATTGAGCGGAAAAAACTCCACAGGAATTGTGATCATTAGTGCCACTTTGGCTTGATGAGGCCATACCAAAGGTTTGCGTTCAAACAGATTACTCCACGCGTATCTGTTGTGGTCCATCGCATGTTTTCTATGCGGATATTCTAAAAAGTGGCTATCAAGTGGCATGGTTATTCATAATAGTGTTCATAATAATAGTCGGCTATCTCTCTGGCGGTAGTTACCCAGACATCGTCAAAGCTGGTGATATATTTCAGTGCTTCTTCCAATGCTTTGATCCTGTGCGGATGACCTACAAGGTATGCATGGAGCGGAATACACATGACCGTGCCGCTATCCTGTCCTTCCAGATACAATTGATCAAACTGTCTTTTCAGTATATCTCCATAGTGACGCGGTGACATCAGATATGAGTTATAACAGATCACATCATTGACCTCAAGGGAATATGGCATGGAGATCAAGCGTCCTTTTTGAACATTGATTTTTTGTGGCTGATCGTCCTGAAACAGATCACAGGTATATTTGATGCCGTATTCAGCGATGAGATCAAATGTGCGCTCCGTATGGGTTAGCGCCGGCGCGAGCCAACCATCTACCTTCTGACCTGTGGCTTCTTTGACCGTATGTATAGCGTCTTTGATGATGGCTCTTTCCTGTGTTTCATCCATGCCATAGCAGTATCGGGTGTTATAGATACCATGAGAAAAAAACTCCCAATTTCGTTGATTGCATGCTTCTATGATTTCAGGATGATGCTGACACATGGCTACAGAGAGAGAAACACTGCCTCTGACATTATACTTATCCATCACCTCCATCAGTCTGTAATGACCAACCCTGTTGCCATAATCTCTCATGCTATAACCACTTATGTCCGGATTGGGCCTGGGCCATGGTGTTCGGAACGGATTTTTAGGCGGATCAAGCTCATAAAACTCAATATTGGGCGCTACCCAAAAAGCGATTTTGGCCCCATTTTTCCATGTGATTTTTGATCTGTTTATGTATGGCCAATAGCTATAAAGTTGTGGATCTCGCATCATGGCCTATAGTTTTGGAGGTATTCTATCACTTCCTTATAAGCAACAACATCTGCATACTTGAGCAACATATCGGTGAGATTGGCAAAATGATAACTTTCATGTTTGTCGGCTACACATTCTTCCGGTACTATCGTGCGATATCCACGTGATAAAGCATCTACAGCCGCTGCACGTACGCAGCCTGATGTTGATCCCCCGGTGATGATCACAGTATCTACTTTGTGCCAAACCAAAAGCGACTGCAGCGGTGTTTCAAAAAACGGAGAAGGCATCTTTTTGCAGTAAACCAAATCTCTATCAGAAAAGACTTCGAGTCTGTCATCAAATTCTGCCCTTCTGCTATTGAATTTAATGTTTTGCAGGGAGTCAGGAGTATTTGTACGTGTACCCCAAACACCGGCATCTTCCGCAGAATCCATATATGCCACATAGGTAAATATTACTGGCAAACCTTTACTTCGGGCAAGCCGATTGATCTCATTGATATATTGGATTTGATTGGGGTCAGTCTCATATGCCGTTTTGAACTCGTCAACCTTGGTATATGCTTTTTGCAAATCTATATTAATAATGGCGGCTTTGGCTCCAAAACCAAACTTAGCCCGCGAAGGATTGGCCTTTACTTCGTGATAGATTTGGCGTGCTGTTTTATTGGACAATTCCATAATGGTATAATTATGGCATAAAAATACAAAATTAGTTAAATTGATTAACCATTATTTGATATTTTAATTCTTATCAGAACATTTGCGAATGGCGATTTTATCTGGTCTTAATAAGCAAGGTGCAAAAACCCAAAAATATGGGTGTATTCCATTTTTGCACTAAAATTGTTTAAACTGCCCGCTACCCTCATTCCCTAAAGAGCCTGTCAAGCTACGCTTGAGACGTCCCACCCTTTAACTGTTAACTATTAGGATAATCCACTAAATTGGAAACTTAAAAATTATATAATATAGTGCAATTTTGGGATACACCCAATAATATTGATAACTTTTAATTCATGGTCCGACTGCAATCCGTTTTCATTTTTTATGCACAATCACATTTCCTGTCATTTCTGCAGATGCCGGCACTTCCATTATGGATAGTATACTTGGAGCAAGATCGCCCAACTTACCATCAGAGACCTCATAATTGTTTTTATCCACATTATTTCCGGTAAAAATCACAGGAACAGGATTGGTCGTATGCGCCGTATTTGGGCTTCCGTCAGCATTGACCATCAAATCAGAATTACCATGATCGGCAATGATAATAGCTTTATAATCATATTTATACAAAGTATCCAATAGCCTGCCCAAACAAGTATCAACAGTCTCCGCAGCCTTTATGGCAGCTTTAAAGTCACCGGTATGACCCACCATATCTGCATTTGCATAGTTGAGACAAATAAAATCAGGTTTCTTCTCGTCAATGTACGAGATGAGCTGATCTGTAATCTCAACGGCACTCATTTCTGGTTTTAGATCATATGTCGCTACCTTTGGAGATGGAACCATGATGCGATCTTCACCAGCAAATTTATCTTCTACTCCGCCATTAAAAAAGAAAGTGACATGCGGATATTTTTCAGTCTCTGCTATACGCACCTGAGTGCCTCCGGCTTCACTGATCACCTGACCTAAAGTATTTTTAAGATTGTCCTTTTCGAACAAGACTTTAATATTTTCAAATGTCTGATCGTAATTGGCAAAGGTGACATAATACAGTCTCAACTTATGCATATCATACTCATGGTAATCTTTTTGAGTCAATACTTCTGTCAGCTGTCTTGGTCTGTCTGTCCGGAAATTGTAAAATATCACCACATCGTCTTCGTGGATCAAAAAATCGCTTTTATTGAGATTGGCATCGTACATAGGCATCATAAACTCATCAGTTATGCCCTGATCATAACTTTTTTGTATATCAGCCATCAAATCCTGTGAAGCCTGTCCTTTACCGTTGACCAGAAGATCATAGGCAAGCTTTACTCTTTCCCATCGTTTGTCTCTGTCCATAGCATAATATCTCCCTACTATGGTGGCCAAATGGATATTTGTCTTGTCTATAACCGGAATTACTTGTTCTAAGTAAGCCTTACCGGATTTAGGATCAGTATCGCGGCCATCCATAAATGCATGGATATATACTTCCACTTCTCCAGCATAATTTTTTAAAATTTCACAAAGACCAATCAAATGATCAATATGGGAATGTACACCACCATCAGACACCAACCCCAAAAGATGAATTTTTTTTGTGTTATTGGCAGCAAACTGAACAGCATCGACAAATACCTGATTGGACAGCAGTTCTTTTTCTCTGATGGCCTTGTTTATTCGTGCCAGTTCCTGATACACTACTCTTCCTGCCCCGATATTGATATGCCCTACTTCAGAATTACCCATTTGTCCTTCAGGCAGACCTACGTTTTCGCCAAATGTGATAAGTGTTGCATTGGGCTGAGTTTCCAGAAGATGGTCCATCACAGGTGTAATAGCGGCTTCAATAGCTGAGACGTCAGGATTGTGATTGATTCCCCATCCATCAAGTATGATTAAGGCTAATTTATTCATTACTTTTACTCTCTGATTTTTGTGAATAATATTTATATAGTACGTTGATTTACAGCGTAATATTTATAAAAAATGGCTTTAAATAAAATTTAACTAAATAAATGAAACTAAAAAGATTAACTTTTTCGTTTAAGCAGTGTGCAAAAATACAAAATTTAAATTGATTGCTAAATTATTCATAACAAAAACAAACGTATTAGTGAAACATATCTTTTTTATGCTTTTTATAACTTCTCATTTTTACTTAGTAGGGCAAAATGAAAGTTCATTCATAAATGCACTAAAAAATGCAGAAACAACCTCCATGGAAGTGTATCTGGAAGACAAAATTGACTTTTGTATATTTGAAGACCAACAAATTCTGCCCAAAAGGTCTGCGATGTTAAAACTCAAAGACTTTCTGAATAGCAATAAAATAACCAATGCAGAAGTCATTCACAAGGGCACATCAAAAGATAAGTCATCTCAGTACAAAGTTGTTAAAATAACAACTGCAAAGGAAACATTCCGCATGTTTGTCTATGCATCGGGTGAAATAGGAGCTAAAACCATTAAGGAAATCAGAATTGACAAGTTTTGATAATGGTTTGATGACCTTCATGTTAAGAGAAAATCCATGGATGACGTATTTTATTAATTCTCGAATTGACACCTTCAAATCCACAAATTGCCTGGCTTAAGTATTGATTGAACCACCTTCTAAAGACACTCTTACCTCTTCAAATAACCTCAAAATAAATCAGGTTACCATTTCAACCCTCTTTAAGAAACAGTAATGCATAATAGGGATTAGACAATATAACTTTTTTTATTTCAATACTAAAATTATGGACACTCGGACCAAAAATTATATGTAAGCTTTTAAACTTATTTATAAATATTATGTCGTAATATGTTTAATCTTGTCTGGTTTGAATATTAATATAAATTCAAACTAAAATTTAATCAAAATCAGATGTCCGATAAACCTGAAAAAAAAAGAGTCAGAACTAATATATTAAAAAACTCCGAAGCTTCTGCAATTGCTTTTTTGTGTAAAATAATGCCTTCCTGGGTGACATCTGATATTTTAACCTTTATTGGTTTTACCGGTAGTTTAATGGTTGCCGCAGGTCTTTATCTTGGTACAGAAAATCGATTTTGGTTAGTATTTAGTATTTTCGGATACGCTGTTGGGTGGTTTGGTGATTCTCTGGATGGCAGGCTTGCTTATTACAGAAATATACCGAGGAAATGGTACGGTTGGGCATTAGACATTTCTGTGGACTGGATTACTGTTTTTATCATGGGTGCAGGGTATTATTATTATTTTACGGACTACAAAGTTTTTGCTTTTGTTTTCGTTTTTGCTTATGGGTGGGCGATGATCAATACCTTGTTGAAGTATAAAATTACAAACAGTTATAGTATAGATACTTTTTTGATGGGTCCTACAGAAGTCAGAATTATTATTTGCTTTTTCTTAATTGCTGAAATATTTTTGCCTGGAAGTTTATTGGTTTTTGGTATCGGAGGCAGTCTCCTCTTAGTTATTTTCAATATCAGTGATTTAGTCCAAATACTCAAATTTGGGGATATCAGAGATCTTGAAGAAAAAAGCCAAAAGTCGAAATGAACTAATATATCTAAATTTCATTTCTTAGTCCTTATATTTGTGCTTCCTAATTAAGTTTCGATGACATCAGATTGGAAAACAACAGGTCAGAGTCTGGTTTATAAGGCAATAGATCCGTTCATAAAGTTGCTGATAGCAATTGGAATTACACCCAATATGGTCACATTCACAGGTATGATCATCAATATGGTTGCAGCAGCAGTTTTGATACATGGTGCAGAAAAAGCTGACAGGAATGATCATCGGGTGGTAGGATTGGCAGGAGCAGTGATATTATTTGCAGGATTGTTTGATATGATTGATGGCAGGCTGGCTCGTGTTGGTAAGACTGAATCTGTATACGGAGCGCTTTACGATTCAGTTTTGGACAGATATAGTGAGATGTTTATGTTTTTAGGTATATGTTATTATCTGGTGGCGCATCATTATTTTTTGAGTTCACTTTTTGCTTTTATAGCTATGATTGGCTCAATAATGGTGAGTTACACCCGTGCAAGGGCAGAAGGCCTTGGCGTAAAAATGGCAGATGTCGGTTTTATGCAACGACCGGAGAGAATACTCCTCATAGGCATCAGTGCCATAGTTTGCGGTATCATGTCCGGAGTCATGGGATCAGAATTTAAAGTCTCAGTGAATTGGCTGCCGTTTCCATTGATAGAAACAATAAGCTTTTTTACTTTTCCAATATTTTTATTAGCTGTTTTTCAAATATCACGGCATTCTCCCGCCTAAACCATGCAAAAAAGGTATTAACAAACTAGTGTAGTTGATGAGGCGTTTGATAAAATTTAAAGAAGATCTCTTCCCTTTAGAAAAACAACACCTATTTGTGATGGGCGGATTTAGTCTGATGTATTTAAGTTGGACAGGTTTAGTAGTAGGATTCAGGAATGATCACAGAGATTTTATCATATTTTTAATATTTATGTTTTTGACTCACAGGGTCACACGTACTATAGTTTACTCATTTATTTTTTTTGTATTTTTCTGGATCATTTATGATTCTATGAGGGTTTTTCCAAACTATACTATTAATGAAGTCAATATTGCAGAACCCTATGAAATTGAAAAAATGCTTTTTGGAATAAACCATGTCGGTAACACATTAACTCCTAATGAGTTTTTAAAACTAAACGCACACCCTTTTTTAGACTTTTTAAGTGGTTTTTTTTATTTAACCTGGGTACCTGTTCCATTAGCATTAGGTATTTATTTATATTTCAAAGATAAAAAATTATTACTTCAGTTTAGCGCAGCCTACCTGTTTACCAATTTATTAGGATTTGTGATTTATTATGTATATCCAGCTGCACCTCCGTGGTATTATGAAACTTATGGAGACCAGAAGCTTTTTGACATACCGGGAAGTGCTGCTCAATTGGTAAGGTTTGACCAAATTGTAGGTTTTCCTGTCTTTGAAAATATTTATACAAAAAATGCTAATGTTTTTGCAGCAATACCATCATTACACGCCGCATATCCTGTTGTAACCTGGTATTATGCCCGAAAAAAACAACTGTTTATAGCCTCATGGCTGATTTTAATTGACGTTGCAGGTATATGGTTTGCAGCTGTGTATTCCAATCATCATTATGTCATCGATGTCTTGCTTGGGTTAGCCTGTGCGATCGCTGGAATATTTATTTTTGAAAAATTTCTTAGAAAAGAGACATTTGAAGATCTAATAAGTAAATATCTGCGTTTCATTAATTGACACAAGTAATATACTTTACATATCTATTTCGTAAAAATTAAATATTAATATACAATGGCAAAAAAGATTAAAATTGAAAAACCCAAAGGCAAGTTAGGGATTCTGATGCCGGGCTTAGGGGCTGTGGCGACAACCGCCATCGCAGGGGTGATCGCTGTAAACAAAGGGTTGGGACTACCTATTGGCTCATTATCCCAAATGGGAAGAATGAGGGTAGGTAAAAGAACTGAAAACAAACAGCCATTTATAAAGGATGTAATTGAATTACAATCGCTAAAAAATGTTGTATTTGGTGGTTGGGATATTTTTGAAGACAATGTATATGAATCAGCCAAACATGCCGGAGTTTTGGAAGAGTCGTTATTGAAAAAAATCAAACCCCAGCTTGAGAAAATAAAGCCCATGAAGGCGGTTTTTGATCATGAGTACGTCAAAAGACTTGATGGCAAGTACTTTAAAAAAGGTAAAACCAAAATGGAACTTGCTGAGGCCCTTATGAAAGATATTGAAAAATTCAAAAAAGAAAACGATTGTGACCGCTTGGTGATTGTGTGGTGTGGTTCTACTGAGATTTTTATCAAAGAATCTGAAGTGCATCAAAGTGTCGAGTCACTTGAAAAAGGACTGAAAGAAAACCACAAAGATATCCCTCCAAGCATGATTTATGCTTATGCCGCTGTCAAAATGGGTATCCCTTATGCAAATGGAGCACCAAATTTATCCTGTGATATACCTGCCATGGTAGAACTTGCCAAACAAACAGGTGCACCCATAGCAGGTAAGGACTTTAAAACAGGCCAAACTTTGATGAAAACCGTAATTGCTCCGGGTCTTAAGGCCAGGGCTATAGGTATCGAAGGATGGTTCTCTACCAATATTCTTGGTAACAGGGATGGTGAAGTACTCGATGATCCGGACAATTTTAAGACTAAAGAAGTTTCAAAATTAGGCGTTCTGGAAGAAATTCTTGAACCAGAACTGTATCCTGAACTATATGGAGATCTTTATCATAAAGTCAGAATCAATTATTACCCACCACGCGGGGACAATAAAGAAGGTTGGGATAATATCGACATCAGAGGCTGGCTCAACTATCCAATGCAGCTGAAGGTTGATTTCTTGTGCAGGGATTCTATCTTGGCTGCGCCATTAGTGCTGGATCTGGCTATATTCCTTGATCTTGCCAAAAGAGCTGGTTTGTCAGGTATTCAAGAGTGGTTGTCTTTTTATCTTAAATCTCCTCAATCACCCAAAGGTGTACATCCTATTCACGATATCTTTAAGCAACTCAACAAAATGGAAAATACCATCAGATATCTTGCAGGCGAAGAGCTTATTACCAATCTGGGATTGGATTATGAAGCATACTAGTAAAATTGGGATCTTTAGCGTGGGTTTAAACACAGATTGAACACACTCTAAAGATCCCTTCTTAAAAATGTTATGGTTCTAAAATTGAGTAAAATCATTGCTACTTTTTTTGGTCTGGGGTATGCTCCAATTGCCCCGGGGACTTTTGGTGCGTTGGGAGGTTTTATCATTAGCTTTATTTTACTTAAAATCGGACTGGACTTCAATACTTTCCACCTTTTACATATTTTTCTGATTGTTGTATCATTTTTTGCCGGTATTTTTGCTTGTAAAAGGTTAAGCAGCCATTGGGGTCACGATCCTTCAAAAGTGGTGATTGACGAAACTTTGGGATTCTGGGTAAGCATCCTTTTTCTTCCTCAAAATATTTTGAGCCTGGCAGCTGGATTTGTCTTATTCAGATTTTTTGATATTCTAAAACCTTGGGGAATCAGGAAGATTGATAACTTAAATAGCACTTACTCCATAATGCTGGATGATGTTGTGGCGGGAATATACACTAACATCATACTACAATTTGTATTTTGGATGTTTGTTGATATATAAAAAATCCTATTATTTGTATGAAAGATGCAAATGTACCTTCAGAAAAACCCACATTCCGAAAAGCCTTTATCCGGTCACAATTAGTAAGCTTAGGATCAACAGCTATTGACTTTTCATCGTCATTGATTTTACATCACTTATTGGATGTATATTATGTTACTGCTACCACTATTGGGTCAGTATTTGGGGCTGTAACCAGTTTTATTCTAAGCAGAAACTGGGTATTTTTAAATCGACATGGCCATATCAGAAAACAAATAGTACGATTTTTAATTATCAATACCTTCAGTATTTTTGCCAATACCACAGGAGTCTTCTTTTTTAAGGAAAATTTTGATTTTTCATTTTTAGTAAGCAGAATTTTAGTAGCTGTCCTGATTGGTATTTTTTTTAATTTTTTAATGAACCGTTATTTTGTATTCCGATAATGATAGGATGTATAACAAATTGCACTTGTTTTTCAGTGTTCTTTTTAATAATTGGTAAAAACGTGGTTGAATTGGGCGTGGGTCGTCACTTCAGAGCCTGCCAAGCTATGCTTGGGAATGAGGGTAGCGGGCAGTTTAAACAATTTTAGTGCAAAAATGAGATACACCCCACTTTTTCAGTGTTCTTTTTAATAATTGGTAAAAACGTGGTTGAATTGGGCGGGTGGTCTCAAGCGTAGCTTGACAAGCTCTTCAGTGCCTGCCAAGCTATGCTTGGGAATGAGGGTAGCGAGGAAGAAATATGAATGTGTGCAATGTGTTATGCACTCATGATGATATATTTGCTACTGATTTGTGAAAAAAAAGTTACTTTTGCATCCCAATCAATGTTTGTGAATGAACAACTTCATAAAAATAAAAAATAAAATTACATCTGCATTAAGCAATGTCGCTAAGCCAGTGACACAACCTATTGCAAATGCTATAGCACCCTATAAGGCTAAATGGGACAAGTGGGTTTATCCGGTTACACACGCCTGGGATGTATATAAGCAACGCAATCCCCGGGAATCAAAAGTAGTATCCTGGATATTTACCTTGATCAAATGGCTATTTATTTTTGTTTTCACGATAGTGCTGTTAACTTTGTTTGGAGTTTTCGGTAGTCTACCCACATCCGAAGATCTCAGAAATATAGAAACTTCCAATGCATCTGAAATATACTCATCAGACAATGTGTTAATCGGAAAGTTTTTTACTGAAAACAGAACAACAATAAAACTTGACAGCATTTCACCTTATTTAATTACAGCTCTGTTAGCTATAGAGGATAAGCGCTTTTTCGAACACAGTGGAATAGACCTCAGGTCATGGATGAGAGCATTTAAAGGAGTGGCAACCAATACGCAGAGTTTAGGGGGTGGATCAACATTGAGCCAACAGCTTGCTAAAAACTTGTATCCAAGAAAAAAATACAATATCCCCGGATTAAGTCTTTTTATCAATAAAGTACGGGAAAACATTATTTCTATCCGGCTTGAAAGAATATACAACAAAGAGGAACTTCTTACTATGTACCTCAATACAGTACCTTTTGGTGGTACCAGATTTGGCATACAGGAGGCTTCCAGATATTTTTATAAAAAACGTCCAAAAGCACTAAGTCCTGATAAGGCTGCGACTTTAATAGGGATGCTCAAAGCAACTACTGCATTGGATCCGACCAGAAATCCGAAGAATTCTGAAAAAAGAAGAAATCTTGTATTGAGCCAAATGCTCAAAAATAAAGATTTCAGGTTTGAGTCAGATGAAATGTCCACCATATCCCACATGATCAATACCGGCTCAATCAATGAAAAACAATACAACGAATTGATCAAAAAGCCAATTAATGCTGCCCAAAATGAAGATATTGGAAGTGATGACGGGCTTGGGACTTATTTCAGAGAGTACCTTCGTACAAAAGAACTTCCTAAAATATTGAAAAACGTCACCAAAGAAGATGGTTCTTCCTACAATATCTATACTGATGGCCTCAAAATACATACCACACTCGACAGCAAAATGCAAAGGCATGGTGAAGCGTCAGTCTACAAGCATATGTCTTACATTCAAAAAGAGTTCTATAAGCATTGGAAAGGGTATAAAGATGAAAAACCCTGGGGTGATGATAAATGGATAGAAGAACAAGTCAAAAGAAGTGAAAGGTACAAATTGCTGAAAGAATCGGGTAACTCTGACAAGGCCATAGATTCAATATTTAAGATTCCTGTCCCTATGAAGGTTTTTGCATGGACAGATAAGCCTGTAGAAAGGGATACAATGATGTCACCTTTGGATAGTGTACGTTACTATTTTACCATGTTGAACACAGGATTTATGGCAATGGACCACTCCAATGGCTATGTAAAAGCATGGGTAGGTGGTACTGATTTTAAGTATTATAAGTATGATCATAATATCAGCAAAAGACAGGTGGGATCTACATTTAAACCTATAGTGTACACTGCCGCGATAGCTGATGGTATGAGTCCGTGTAAATACTTCCACAACAGGGAAATCACCATTGAAGACTGGTCTCCGAAAAATTCTGACAACAGATACGGAGGATATTACTCACTCACCGGAGGATTAGCTTATTCAGAAAATGTGATTGCAGCACAAGTTATCGAAAAAGTGGGTATTCAAAAAACTATAGACATGGCGGCCAGATTAGGCATCACAGCTACGTTGCCACGTGAATTTGGAATCAGCCTCGGCGCTTGTGAAATATCACTTTATGACATGATGACAGCATACAGTACTATTGCTAATAACGGGTACTTTACCGAACCTATCGCTGTACTAAAGATAGAAGACAGATATGGTAAGGTGATATATGATTATGAAAAACTATCTGCAGCAAGGAAAAAAAATCAGGTACTTGACTCCACTACTGCGTATACCATGACCCGGATGATGCAACATGTCATCATTTATGGCACAGCAAACAATCTGAAGAGTCAATATTGCAAGCATTGTGATTTTGCCGGTAAAACAGGGACTACTCAGAACCATTCTGATGGTTGGTTTATAGGTTATAACCCAAAAATCATAACAGGAGTATGGGTAGGTGGCCCAAGTCCCGCAGTGAGATTTCGAAATATGGCATATGGTCGAGGTGCCGCACTGGCTATGCCGATTGTCGGCAATTTCTGGTATAAACTTTCTATAGATCCGAAATTTGCCAGTCTGACTCAGGAAGAATTTGTTAAAAATGAAAAAGTGATTTCTGAAATGGGCTGCCCCTTAAGACTTGGTTTTAATCCGGATAAATATTTTGCTGTCATGGGTGATTCTATCTTAAGAGATTCAATGATAAGGACAGGATTCAGAGGATTGAGAGACATTGTTGAAGAATTATATCCTGAAGAGGTGGTAGACGAATCAGCCCCTGTAGATGGTGAAAGCGGTGAAGTCTTGAGTGAAAATCCGGAAACAATGATAAAAAAACCAAATGAAACTCCTTCTGGCGATAACAAGCCGTCAGATAAGAAAAAACCGGATGACTCAAAGAAAAAGGTAGATGACTCAAAGGAAAAACCTAAAGATCCTCCTAAAAAAGGTAATGGCTAAATATAGTTATATCACTGATGGCAACACCTCGCACTGTAGCTTTCCATACACTTGGCTGTAAGCTCAATTTTTCAGAAACTTCAAGTATAAGGCGCTCCTTTGAAGATAGCGGTTACTCTACTGTAGATTTTGAAGACGGTGCAGATATTTATATAATTAATACCTGTTCTGTCACAGATTTTGCAGATAAAAAATGTAGGTACGAGGTCCGCAGAGCACTAAAACACGCCCCACAAGCTAAAATCGTAGTTGTGGGCTGCTATGCACAACTAAAACCGAAAGAAATTTCTGAAATTCCTGGTGTAGACCTTGTCTTGGGTGCAGCTGAAAAATTCAATATCCTGAAATATATTGATGGAATTTCGGCATCTTCAGACAAAGGCATGATTATCGCCGGTGAAGTTAAAGACGCCAATAGTTTTGTTGATGCATTTTCTTTTGGAGACAGGACCAGATCATTTTTGAAAGTTCAGGACGGATGTGACTATAAATGTTCATTTTGTACCATACCTCAAGCCAGAGGAGCCAGCAGAAGCGATACCATCGAAAATGTAGTTTCCAATGCGCAAAAAATAGCTCTGCTCGGTGTCAAAGAGATAGTGCTTACAGGAGTAAATTTAGGGGATTTTGGAAATGGCACTGATGTCATAGAAGGCAACAAACCCAAAAAAGAATCCCTTTTTATTGACCTGGTCAAAGCTTTGGACACCGTCGAAGGTATTTCAAGATACAGAATTTCATCTATTGAACCCAATCTGTTGACAAAGGAAATCATAGACTTTGTAGCACAATCAAAAAAATTTGTACCTCATTTTCATATACCATTACAGTCAGGTAGTGATAAGATACTACAGGCCATGCGAAGAAGATATCAACGAGAGCTGTACAAACAAAGAGTAGAATGGATAAAGAATACTATACCCCATTGTTGTATTGGAGTAGATGTTATCGTGGGATTTCCGGGAGAAACAGATGATGACTTTATGGATACATACAATTTTATCCATGATCTGGACATCAGTTATTTGCATGTATTTACTTATTCAGAACGAGCCAACACTCCTGCAGCGGAAATGAATGATAGTGTGCCCATGGAAGTAAGAAGACAAAGAAACGATATGCTGCGTATCCTATCCTTAAAAAAGAAGAAACATTTTACTGAGCCCTATATTGAAACAGTACAAAATGTACTTTTTGAGCACTCAAAAGACGAGCATCACTTGCATGGCTTCACTGACAATTATATCAAAATATCCTTGCCAAAATCTGACAACCTGATAAATACTATCGGAAAGGTAAAACTTATGCGTTGGGATGAAGACCATGAAACTATTATAGCAGAATTATGTTGACCCAAGAAGTTTTCTGACTTTATAAACTAATTTGTTATTGATATTTAAAGTTGAAAAACCGCAAACTTTAAAATAAAAAAATATTTTTGAACACACACCAAAATAACCCAATAGGACATCTAAGAATTATACTCATAAAGATGAGTGATAAGTTCTACTTTGGATTGGCGATATTTTGGACTATTCTTACATTATATCTGTCTCTTATTTCCGCAAGGTCAGCATCAAAATTCAATATCTGGGATTTTACCGGAACAGACAAATTGGCTCATTTGATTTTTTATGCTGTATTTTCCTTTTTGTGGTGTATGAGCTCAAGAAAAAGAAATGTTGAAAAAAAATATGTATTATTTTTTTCTATTTCTTTTGGTGTATTAATGGAAATTTTTCAACTTTACCTCTTCAACGGTAGATCTTTTGAACTTTATGATATTTTAGCTAATATTATTGGTTCAATAATCGGAGTCATATTATTTCAAAAATTTATTAATTAACAAATCATGTTCAAAGAATTAGAAGTCTCGGGTACAGGTGTGGGATTGATTTTTGTTGGATTGGTTCTGTTGACCATAGGGTTAGTTTTCTTCTTCAGGAGAAAATATAATTCCTATAAACTACAGGACCTGATCGATACAAATGCAGGCAAATCCCATGAAACACTAAGTCAGCGTACCAAGTTTCCTGAAATGGATGTATTTAAGATTTCAGGATCATTTTTTAACTACGGGATGACTGCTGCTGTAGCTTTGGCACTTGTAACCATGAGTTGGACTACTTATGAGAAAAAAATCAAAGTAGATCTCAGTGACTTGGTTCTTGAAGACGAAGTAGAAGTAGAAGTTCCTCGTACTGCAGAACCACCGCCACCACCGCCACCGCCACCACCGCCTGTCATTCAGGAAGTGCCGGATACTGAGGTGATTGAAGACGATCAGCCTGCTTTTGAAAATCAGGAAGTTACTGAAGAAACCAAAGTAGAAGCCCCTGTAGTGGAGAAAAAAGCACCACCACCACCACCGCCACCACCACCACCAGCTCCGGTTGAAGAGGAAATCTTTAAGGTTGTGCAGCAAATGCCTCGTTTCCCCGGATGTGAGGACAAAAAAACAGATAAAGAAAAAGAAGATTGCGCCAAAACAAAAATGTTGGAGTATATCTACAAGAACCTAAAGTATCCTGCTATTGCCAGAGAAAACGGTGTGGAAGGACAAGTAGTACTACAGTTTGTCGTGGATAAGGATGGAAGTATCGCTGATGCTAAAGTTGTGCGAGATATCGGAGCGGGCTGTGGGGCAGAAGCGGAAAAGGTAGTAAACGGAATGAACAATATGGGCCAGAAATGGATTCCCGGAAAGCAGAGAGGAAGACCCGTAAGAGTACTATACACCCTACCTGTAAAGTTTAAACTCGAAGGATAACCAGAGAGATAAAGAATCAGAATAAAGTGTTTTCAAAAGGGGCAGAAATTAAATTTTCTGCCCCTTTGTTTTTACCAGTGTTATGGTAAGTGTTGAATGACGGATCAATAATAAGTAGGGTCTGCTGAAAAAGTAGCATCACTCAGTTTTCATAAAGCTATTGGTTTGGTTAATTGTTCAAAAAACAAGCGATAGTGAACATGAACGTAGTGTAGTGCAAAGCACCAAAGGCGGGTAAGCCTTTGACGAAGTGAACCGCTAGCGGATGGGCAGAAAAAGTGCGTCTATTGCCAATGATAAATATTTGATGTAAAAGACGGAAAATCAAGGCACTAGACAAAGCATTTTGACATGAGAGAGAACGTTGCTTCGCAATCGCCTTTTTTGAACTAGCGTTTTTGGTTACTTTTTTTCTGGGTAAGCATTCCAAAGGAATATGTGAGAGCAAAAGATGCAAAAAAGTGACTGCCGTCCGCATAGGACAATTTTAAATCAAAGTGCAAAGGTTTTATTCACAATAAATTAAAAACCTTGCACTTGTGTAAAATTATAATTGAATAAAATATTGAAATTCAGCAACATATAAAATATTCAGCAAATTCTAAGTAGATTTTCCTTTTGATCAAGGCGAGGGTTCCCGACCCTAGCATAACACTAGATTAAACGTATAAACCTGATGTTTTATCCGATTTTAGATTAGTTTCGACGGAATTTGGAACTATCGCACGATACTATTTGTTGTAAGTTCGAATTAAAATAAAATATTAACCATGTTTGTAATCTTAGGAATTTTAGTTGTAGTAGGTCTTATCATCATGTCTATGTACAACAAACTTGTATCGTTAAAAAATCGTGTACTCGAAGCCTGGAGCGGTATAGATGTACAACTCAAAAGAAGGTATGACCTCATACCAAATCTGGTAAACACTGTCAAAGGATATGCTGCACATGAAAGCGGTACTTTAGAAAAAGTAATTCAGGCCAGAAATCAGGCAATGTCAGCAGGTAGTAGTGGAAATATAGGTGCTCAGGTCCAGGCTGAAAATGCACTTTCCGGTACTTTAAAATCACTTTTTGCACTTTCAGAAAACTATCCTGATCTGAAAGCAAACACAAGTTTTATACAGCTACAGAACACCTTAGGTGAGATAGAAGAAAATCTCAGCAATGCCAGAAGATATTACAATGCATTGGTACGAGATAATAATACAGCTATGGAAGCTTTTCCATCCAATCTGATAGCCAATAATTTTAATTTCGGAAAGTTTGACTTCTTTGAAATTGAAAATGACGCTGAGCGCCAGAATGTAGAAGTGAAGTTCTGACATTCATTTTAAATACTATTTTCTTATCGTATTTGTTGTTCACACATTTGGTCAAATCAAACCCCAATGCGCTTTTATAACTATATATTGATTTTTGCTATTTGGTGTTTTTCCGAAAATGCCAATGCAGAATATTTTTCTATCAGAGATTATAATATTGATATTACGGTACTTGGCAAGCAAGGATTGTTTGAAGTAAATGAAGAAATCACTGTTGAATTTAATGAGCCAAGAAGAGGTATTTTTAGAAATATCCCTTACAAATACAGGATCAATGGTGAAGAGGTCTCTATCAAAATTTTTGATGTACATGTAGAAGGGTACAAATTCAGTACTTCTACAGAAAACAACAATTATTTGATAAAAATTGGTGATAAAGACATCTTTCTTGACGGAATTCAAAAGTATAAAATATCTTACAAAGTAAAAAAGGCCTTCATACTTACTGATGAACACACTGAGTTTTATTGGAATCTGATTGGTACAGGTTGGCCTGTTTCCATCGATACGATAAACTATACCGTTAAGCTGGATGAAGCTACATCCATGTCGGAAAATGATTACTACATCTATACAGGAAAAGAAGGAGAAAAAGGACAGGATGCCACCATTTCTTATTTTGTGGATAAATTCGTTGGCCATTCGACAAGACTTTATGGTCCCAATGAAGGCTTATCCTTGGCCATCAAACTGCCCAAAGACTATATCAGAAGACCTTCCAAAGAAGAAATCCTTTGGGAGAAATACGGTATGGCTGGCATAGGTAGCATCCTGTTTCTGATCATTTCAGGATTGTTTTATCGTACCTGGCATTTATATGGTAAAGATTATCCCATAGTTCGAATGGTACAATATGTCCCACCTCCTGATTTGAATCCAGCAGAGGCAGGTGTGCTCATCGACGAAAAAGCAGACAATGTGGACATACTGGCACTTCTGCCTTATTGGGCGCATCATGGACACATCATCATAAAACGTATTCCTGTAAAATGGGGTAAGGATGACCATGAGATCTCAAGAATCAAAAACCTTCCTGAAAATGCGGGACCTTATGAAAAGATTATATTTGATGGTCTATTTGCAGATAATGATATTGTTCTGATAAGCAGTCTTGAAAACACCTTCTATGAGTATCTCCAATCAGCCAAACTGTCTTTAAAAACGCATCTCAATAATATGGGAATCTATTACCCTGTATCTATGAAGATGCAAATCACGACAGCGATAATTTCAGTCTTATTAGCTTTCTCTGGAATAGGTTTAGGTATCATTTTTCAGTCCTTTGCATTGGGGATTGGTTTGGGACTAACAAGTATCGTGGGTCTGTTTTTTGCCAATTATATGCTTAAGAAAAATGAGCGGGGCGTGCACTTATATCAACAGGTATTGGGATTTAAGATGTTTATCAAAGCTGCTGAAAAAGATAAAATCGAGCGCATGCTAAAAGAAGACCCTGAATATTTTGAAAAGACATTGCCTTACGCTATGGTATTTGGGTATGCCAAACAATGGAGCAAAAAATTTGATGGGTTACTTCTCGAGCCACCCAAGTGGTATGTAGCACCCCATGGTATGTACTATCATGGCAATACATTTTCTCCATCCGAATTTGGTACGTCCTTTGACAGTGGTATACGTGATATACAAAGTGTCTTTACTAGTATGCCAGCCAGCTCAGGTGGTGGTGGAAGCTTCAGTGGCGGTGGTAGCTCAGGTGGTGGTTTTGGCGGCGGCGGCGGCGGTAGCTGGTAAACGGATATTTAATATCAATGTCGTTTAGATAGGGATTTTTCTTTATTTTACCCCATCTAAATCTTTCCCTTACACAGAAAAAACTTCATAAAGATGTCTTAACTAAACGACACTGTATCTAATATTCAATTTTCACCATATTGATCTTCCAGCTTTTTTCACTGGGTACTATCAGGGTGGACGGACCTGTCTGAATAGCATCTCTGAACCTGAGTTTTAGGTTCTGATACTCTGTACTCAACACACTGCGACGCTCAGCATTGCCGGAAGGATCAAAGACATATTCACTTACAGTATTATTGTTTTTGATTTCATCATTGTAGATGAGCTTTACTCTGGAAGGCGTTTTGAAAAGGAAATATGATGAATAAATAGCATTATCATCCTGAGAAAATTGTTTTTTGAACAGAATTTTTTTCCAGTGTTCCTTTCCATCCGGAAATGTAGCTATCAGAATCAGGTCTTCGTGATAATAGTCCACAAACCCTCTCAGAGGGAAATATTCTCCTACCTGAGTAGGTGTATTGACCTGTGCGCGCCGGGTAAATTCTTTGATCACCTCACATACCATGATCACGCCCCCATCATTTCTTATGACAATATCTTTCAGCTGATAATCAGACAATTCTTTTACCTTTCCGGGTTTTTTCCCGGAGACTTCCGCTAAAAACTCAGATGAAAATCTGTTTATTAAAATTTCTGCTTCTATCGGGATCTCCTGGGGACGGATAGAAAAAGCAAAATATCCATTCACTTTTGTCGGGTCTCCCTGAGTGACAAAACCTGCCACTGCCAATCTTTGATTCTTTTCATCATAATCCAGCAGTAACTCTGAAATTTCATCTTTTTCGGGAAAGAACCTGTGTATTATGACATTGGATTGATCCAATATTCGTATGAGTAAAAACCCTTTGTCGTTGTCTCTACCCCAAAATGATGATTTACTTCCAAGTATAAATATCTCTCCTCTGTTATTGATTTCCAATTTTTCAAAATCTGTTCTGAGGTTGATATCCTTTATAGAAAGTTTAAATTCATATATCATCCTTCTGTTTACATTATCTATCAGGCGAAGGTGAAGGTCTCTGTCTTCCGGATAAAAAATCAGCACCTTGGACTTGTCTTCAGAAAACGTAAATTTTGGATTATTTTTCAGAATGCTTACTTTGGTTTGTTTGGAAAGGGTGGCTGTATCCACCAATACGAGATTTTTATTATACACCCTGACATTAAGGTATGTAGTATCTTCATCACGATACGAATAGTAAAAATTAAATGTCGAATCCATGGCTATCACACCTGCAGGTATGATATTCCTTTTTTCAAACTGAGGAATGATAGTTTGAATATGCCTTAAGTCAGTATCATAAATCTCAAATTGTTGTTCTGTACCCTTGTCATGATAAAAAATAATTCGGTCACCTATGTTTGGCAATATATCATAAGCATAATTATTTCTTACTCCTATCTCTCTTGAAACAGTAACTTTCTGTGCGTGTAATTGCACAATTGCCATCATCAATAATATACACGCCAGATAAAAAGAATGTTTAAGATTCATTATACTTTGAATGATATTACAAATATAACCCAAATGTCTCAGAGTATGTTCAAAATTGCATTTTCTGAATACATGAATCAATTTTATCCTTGGTGTTATGTTAATGTTAAATTGAGATTTTCATGCGATTAGTTTTACTTCTTCCCATATTGTGTACTTTTGCCTTAGCAAATGAAATTGTTATGAACCATCTTAATACTTTGATAGAATGTGTCCCAAATTTCAGTGAAGGGAGAGACATGACCATCATACGGCAGATCACAGATGAAATTGAAAAAATAGATGGTGTAAAACTTCTGGATGTTGATCCCGGCAAAGCCACAAACAGAACCGTTGTCACATTTGTTGGTCATCCAATAGCTGTGACAGAAGCGGCTTTTCAGGCCATTAAAAAAGCATCAGAACTTATAGACATGTCTTCCCATCATGGTGAGCATCCGCGGATGGGCGCTACAGATGTATGTCCGCTCATCCCAATATCCGGTATCAGCATGGAAGAAACAGCAAAATACGCTCACGAACTGGGAAAAAGAGTCGGAAATGAGCTCGGCATACCTGTGTATATGTACGAATCTGCAGCTACATCTACCGAAAGGCAAAATCTGGCAACTATACGGGCAGGCGAATACGAAGGACTTCCAGCAAAGCTCAAAGATCCAAAATGGTATCCTGATTACGGAACAAGTGCTTTCAACAAAAAATCCGGAGCAACCGTGATCGGCGCGCGGGACTTCCTTGTGGCATACAATGTCAATCTCAACACCACATCAGTACGAAGGGCAAATTCTGTAGCCTTTGATGTACGCGAAAACGGGCGTGTAAAAACCGATGAAAAAGGCAAAAACATACTCCTCGAAAATGGTGAACCTGTAAGAATACCCGGAAGCTGCAAGTCTGTAAAAGCGATAGGATGGTATATTGAAGAGTATGGAATAGCTCAAATTTCCATGAATCTCACTAATATCCATGAAACGCCACTCCACATTGCATTCGATGAATGCTGTAAGAGTGCTCAATCACGAGGACTGAGAGTGACTGGTTCAGAATTGGTAGGACTGGTACCTAAGTCAGTGCTGGTGGATGCCGGAAAATACTTCCTGAAAAAGCAAAAAAGATCCGAAGGAGTATCAGAAAAAGATTTGATCCATATAGCAGTAAGGACACTTGGTTTAGATGAGCTTTCACCTTTTGATCCATCAAAAAAAGTCATAGAATATTTGCTTGAGGACAAATCAGATCATCCATTGATACAGATGACCCTGAACAATTTTGCTGACGAAACAGCTTCTGAGAGCCCTGCACCGGGAGGAGGAAGTATTTCTGCCTATGTTGGCGCTTTAGGTATATCGCTCGGTACTATGGTAGCCAATCTCAGTTCTGCTAAAGCCGGCTGGGAAGATCAGATTGAATACTTTTCATCCAAAGCAGAAGAGGGCCAACAACTCAAAAATAAATTATTAGATCTGGTCGATGCTGATACTCATGCATTCAACAAAATAATGGATGCCCTGAAATTGCCAAAGAGTACCGAGCCTGAAAAAATCATCAGAAAGGCTGCCATGAATGCTGCGACCATAGGAGCTATTGAAATACCACTAAAAGTGATGAAAGTAAGCCTTCAATCTATGAATATGCTGAAGGAAATGGCTGAAAAGGGAAATCCCAACTCGGTGTCAGATGCGGGTGTAGGCGCATTGTGTGCACGTACGGCGGTAGAAGGAGCAGCGCTTAACGTCCGGATCAATTGCAGCGGATTTGATGATGTCGAATTTGTAAAACTTTCGCTATCGCAAGCAGATGAAATGGTTCAAAATGCAAGATCAATTGAAAAGGAAATTTTGGAGATAGTAGAAAAATTGATCAAATAATTAAAAAAATAAAATAGGCCCGAAGATGTCTTAATAGCTATTGTTTTGACATTTTATTTCTAAATTTTTAATTACAACTATTTAGGTCTTGTTTTTAATCAAAATTGGGTTTTTAGAACTTCCCCGTAGTTATTTTGATGTAATTGTATTAAGGTTCTTATTTTTGTGACAAAATATAAATTCTGTAATTGCTCTTCAAGATTCAAACTAAACCACATGAATACATCATTTCTAAAAAAACTTGACCTTCATAAAAAAAACGAAGGAACCTGGACCGGATTAAAGTCATATAAATCTGAGACTTATATTGAATCCTACTCTCCCGTAGATGGCAACTTGATTGGCAGTGTTTCTGTCACATCCAAAAAGGATTACGAAAAGGTCATTTCAAAAGCCGGAAAAGCATTTGTGGAATGGAGGAAAATTCCGGCACCGAAACGGGGTGAATTGGTCCGTCAGTATGGTGATGAGTTGAGAAAACACAAGGAGGCTTTAGGGCAACTTGTATCATACGAAATGGGAAAATCACTTCAGGAAGGGCTCGGTGAAGTACAGGAGATGATCGATATCTGTGATTTTGCAGTGGGGTTGTCCCGTCAATTGTACGGCCTGACCATGCACTCTGAGCGGCCCAATCATCGTATGTATGAACAATGGCATCCGCTTGGGGTAGTAGGCATCATCTCAGCTTTCAATTTTCCAGTTGCAGTGTGGTCATGGAATGCAATGATTGCAATCGTTTGTGGGAACGTTTGTGTGTGGAAAGCTAGCGAAAAAGCACCTCTTTGTGCAGTCGCATGCCAAAACATCTTACATAAAGTCTTAAAAGCAAATAAAGTGCCTGAAGGCGTAAGCTGTATCATCACTGGTGATTATAAAGTTGGAGAGTGGTTGACAAAAGATAAACGAGTCCCATTAATTTCAGCAACTGGAAGTACACAAATGGGTAAGATCGTCGGTGCCGCTGTAGCTGAAAGACTTGGTAGAAGCCTGCTTGAATTAGGTGGAAATAATGCAATCATAATCACACCATCAGCAGATATGAATCTTGTATTGACCGGTGCGCTCTTCGGAGCTGTTGGTACTTGTGGTCAGAGATGCACCAGCACGAGAAGGTTGATAGTTCATGAAAACATGTATGATGAGGTAAAAGCAAAACTTACAAAAGCGTACGGACAGCTAAAAATAGGCAATCCATTAGACAGTAAAAATCATGTAGGTCCTCTCATCGACAAAATGGCTGTCAACAATTATCTTAATGCACTTGCATCCGCAGAAGAACAAGGTGCTGTTTTCCTGGTAGAAGGTGGAGTTCTAAATGGAAAGAATTATAAGAGCGGGTGTTATGTAAAACCTTGTATCATCGAAGCAAAAAATGAAATGCCTATCGTTCAGCATGAAACTTTTGCTCCTATCCTCTACTTACTAAAATACAAAGGAAGTATAGAAAATGCTATCACAATTCAAAATGACGTGCCACAAGGCTTATCATCAGCTATCATGACCACCAATCTGCGCGAAGCAGAGCAGTTTCTCTCTTGTGCAGGTTCAGACTGCGGTATCGCTAATGTCAATATAGGAACAAGCGGTGCAGAAATAGGCGGTGCATTCGGTGGTGAAAAAGAAACCGGTGGCGGACGTGAATCCGGATCAGACAGCTGGAAAGCATATATGCGCCGACAAACCAATACGATCAATTACAGCACAACTTTGCCACTGGCGCAGGGGATTAAATTTGATTTGTAAAGACAACAGCCGTTTTTTAAATTTACATTTTTTGATATATGAATAATTCTTTTGTGGTACATTGCCCAAAGAAGATCATTTCCGGCGAAATCACCCTAAGTGGATCGAAGAGTATTTCCAACAGAGTACTCATGATCAGAGCACTTTGTGATGAAAAATTTGAGATATTCAACCTATCAGATAGCGATGACAGTGTATCAATGGATACTTTACTGAGATCTGATGATGAGTTACTTGATGCACATCATGCCGGGACAACTTTCAGGTTCCTGACAGCTTATCTGGCCATTCAACCCGGAACTCAGATTTTAACAGGTTCTCCAAGAATGAAACAAAGGCCAATTAAAGCTTTGGTAGATGCATTAAATTTACTCGGAGCAGATATCGAATACCTGGAAGAAGAAGGATATCCTCCATTAAAAATAAATAGCCCAAAAGGAATTTGGAAAAGTGAAATTTCTTTACCTGCCAATATTAGCTCTCAATATATTACTGCATTGCTGCTCATAGCCCCGTGTCTACCCCAGGGATTGACCATTCATCTGGAGGGAGATATTGTTTCAAGACCTTATATTGAAATGACTTTGGGTATCATGGCTTTTTTTGGAGTTGATGTTGTTTTTGAGGGCAATACACTTTTAGTTCCATACAAAAAATACCAACCGAAGACCTTTCACGTAGAAGCAGACTGGTCAGCAGCATCTTATTTTTATGAAATAGCCGCTTTTTCTGAAAGTGCCTGCATAAAATTGAATGGCTTGCATAAAAATAGTCTGCAGGGAGACGCTGACGTGGCCAATATTTGCAAAAAACTTGGGATAGAAACCTTTTATGATGAGTACAGCATTACTCTAAAAAAAGAAAAGGATACTGTTTTCCCACAAAATCTGGAATACAATTTTATAAATGTCCCTGATATTGCTCAAAGTATCTCGGTATTATGTGCAGGCATCGGATGCAATGTACTGTTTTCCGGATTGCAAACCCTTAAAATCAAGGAGACAGACAGGATTTCTGCATTAAAAAATGAACATGCAAAAATGAATGTTTCCTTTTCCAAGATGCCCGAAAGGTTTTCATCCAAGACGGGAATTGAATATTATATGCAGGAAGGCATGAGCACTACTGATAAATCTTTTGTCCCATCTATAGATACCTACAATGACCATAGAATGGCTATGTGCTTCGCACCGCTGGGATTATTGTTTCCGATTATGATAAATGACCCCTTGGTAGTTTCTAAATCTTATCCTGGTTTTTGGAAGGATATTTCTGGTCTGGGATTTATTATTTCTGAAGAAAATTGAAAATTGATATATCAGAGTTTCATAATTTTGGTTACTTTTGATCTGCCCAATTTCAGATAATATATGTATGATGTCATCTTAGCCTTTATTACTTCTTTTGCACTGACATATCTTGCCATACCATCCATAATAAATCTTGCTATAAAGAAAAATCTTATGGATGAGCCGGGTGAACGACGATCGCATAAGATCAGCACACCGTCTCTTGGGGGAATAGGCATTTTTGCCGGTACACTTTTTTCAATCATACTTTGGACACCTTTCAATTACTTCGGAGATCTCCAGTATATACTATGTGCTTTTATCATTATATTTCTTATCGGGGCTAAAGATGATATAGATCCTATATCACCATCAAAAAAATTTCTGGGGGAACTATTTGCTGCCGGTATATTGGTTTTCAGGGCAAATGTCCGACTCACAAGTTTTTATGGTTTTTTTGGCATATACGAAATACCTGAGTTTGTGAGTATCTTATTATCCATATTCACTATCATAGTCATAATTAACTCATTCAATCTTATTGATGGTATAAATGGTCTTTCGGCAAGTCTTGGATTGCTTATTACTTCTGTGCTAGGTACCTGGTTTTTCCTTATAGGTAGTATAGAGTTGGCAATTGTGGCATTTTCCTTAGGAGGTGCGTTGATAGCATTTTTAAAATATAACATCACTCCCGCAAAAATATTTATGGGCGATACAGGTGCTCTGCTCCTTGGTTTGGTATGTTCTATTCTTGCTATTAAGTTTATAGAACTGCACAATGACATATCAAACTCTCCATACACTTTTGCATCTGCTCCTTCTATTGCGATTGCCATTTTGATTTTACCTTTGTTTGATACACTTCGTGTTTTTATACTTCGGGTATATGAGGGAAGATCCCCTTTCAGCCCTGATAGGAAACACATTCATCATATCCTGATAGACCTTGGCTTGACGCATATGCAAGCCACAGGCGTACTATTTCTTACTAACATTCTTTTTATCATCATGGCGGTGATGCTGCAAAATATTGGGAATCTGATGTTGTTGATCATTACATTGAGTCTTGCTTTTGTAATGTCTCTACTGGCAAGCAGAATGGTTGAAAAGAAAAAACAAAAAGCCATAAAATGATAGCTTGGATATTTGTATTTTTTGGTGGTGGTTTAGGCAGCATCTGCAGATATTATTTGGCGCGCCACTTCAATTACACTGGTCAGGAGTATATCATTTTCCCATACGGTACTTTGATAGCCAATATTCTTAGTTGTTTTATTTTGGGATTTTTGATTCAAAAACAAATATCTAACCATTTGACAGAAAATTTCAGGCTACTTTTAGCCACAGGGTTTTGCGGAGGCTTCAGCACTTTTTCTACATTTTCATATGAAATCTACATATATCTGCAAAAAGATCAGTTATGGCAAGGGTTGGGATATGTCAGTTTGAGTCTGATTACAGGAGTTATTGCCCTTATTGCCGGAATAAGATTGTGTCAAATATTATTTTGATCTTAACGTATATAAAAATTTGTTATCTTTGCTTTTGTAAATAAAGTAATAATTAACCATGTCAAAAGAAAAGGAAGAAAAACTTAAAGCATTGGCTCTTACCATGGACAAATTGGACAAAACTTATGGTAAAGGCACAATAATGAAACTAGGCGACAAGCAGATAGTGCATGTGGAGACTATTTCCACAGGATCACTTGGTCTTGATATAGCATTAGGTATCAATGGTCTGCCCAAGGGTAGAATCGTAGAGATCTATGGTCCTGAGTCGTCCGGTAAAACCACCCTCGCCATTCATGCCATAGCTGAATGCCAAAAGCAAGGAGGAATAGCTGCATTCATTGATGCAGAGCATGCATTTGACAGATTTTATGCAGAAAGCCTTGGTGTCAATACCGAGGAATTGTTGATATCTCAACCGGATAACGGAGAGCAAGCCCTTGAAATAGCTGAAAACCTGATACGCTCCGGTGCCATAGACATCATTGTTATCGACTCTGTGGCAGCATTGGTTCCACGTAGCGAAATAGAAGGTGAGATGGGAGACTCAAAAATGGGACTCCAGGCAAGATTGATGTCTCAGGCTCTGAGAAAACTGACTGCTACTATCGGGCGCACTGGTTGTTGCTGCGTATTTATCAATCAGCTCCGCGAAAAAATAGGTGTGATGTTTGGCAATCCTGAAACCACTACAGGAGGTAATGCTTTGAAGTTTTATGCTTCTATCAGACTCGATATCAGAAAATCCGGTACGGCTATTAAAGATAAAGATGGCAACACTGTAGGTACTCCTGTAAAAGTTAAAGTGGTAAAGAATAAACTGGCACCGCCATTCAGGGTAGCAACATTTGATATCGTTTTTGGCGAAGGTATCTCCAAAACCGGGGAAATCGTGGATCTGGGTGTAGAGACAGATATCATAGGAAAGAGTGGTTCATGGTTTAGCTATGAAGGGACTAAAATTGCTCAGGGTAGAGAAGCCGCCAAACAGTTTTTTGCAGACAATCCTGAACTGGCATCAGAAATAGAGCTCAAAATTAAAGAGAAATATCACCCTGCTCAGGTCGAAGCCACCGATTCTGAAGACTAATAGGATAATAAATAATCAAATGAGAGATCTGAAAAATATTCCTGTTTATATTATAGTTTTCAGGTTTCTCATTTTTTTATTTATTTTTTGTGTAATATCTTGCTCCAAAGAACCCGAAACAGAAATTGTAAATACTTCTCCATCCATCACAATTAATGATGTTTATTCATTAAGAGTAGATGAACAGTCAAAGATAGACATCAAAGTTTCAGATGCCGAAAATGATAGACTTACCGTTTCGGTATCCGGATTACCTGCTTCATTGGCTTTTGATAACAATGGTTATGTTATCTCAGGAAAACCTGCTTTGAAGGATACAGGCACGTATAAAATAAACATTGTAGCTTCAGATAGTAAGTTGATGGTAGAAAAGGTAACTTATTTATATGTCTATAAAAATGACTTACATCTTAAAAACCTAAAGCTAAATCATAAACTGCTTTTGGCATCAAGAAGTATAACTCCTGGTCTTCTCGGTGTGACTATTGCAGTCGTAACAACTGATAAAAAGCTATTTGCAGGCGCAGTCGGCCGCCTGTCTTCTGTAAGCCCTGAAAATAGTCTTCTACCGACCCACAGTTTCAGGATAGCAAGTGTCACTAAGCCAATGATCGCTGCGATAATACTGAAACTTGCTGATGAAGGTCGGTTAGATATAAATGGTCCAATCACAAAATATGTAGAAAATTTAATTCCGAATATGGCAACGATGACCGTCAAACATCTTTTGAGTCATACCGGAGGGGTTTTTGACCATCTCAATGCCAATTCTTTTTGGAACCACCCAGAAAACAAACCAGGGAAGATATGGACACTAAATGAATTAATTAATTTCAGTGTAAGCGGCGGTCCTGTATTTCAACCTGGCAAGGGATATGCTTACTCCAATACAGGATATGTCATTTTGGGCAAAATAATCGAAAACATCACAAAAATGCCAATAGAAGATGCCTGCAAAAAGCTACTCTTCGACCCATTGAAACTGCAAAAAACCTTTTATGACAATTTTAGTGGTAATAGTAATCCACTATCCGATCTGGCTACTAACAACCGTAGTTACGAATATTCTCCAACTGCTGCAGGACCATCTGGTGCAGTAGTATCAAACAGCATCGACGTTGCATATTTTGGAAAGGAAATTTATGGATCAGGATACCTGAAACCAGCTTCACTTCAGGACATGATCACCAATCATGGTGTTTTACTGGCAGGTCAAAATTACGGATATGGTACCAGACTTTGGGACTTAAACGGTATCAAACATTATGGACACACGGGAGCATTAATGGATTACAGAGCAATTGTGATGTACGTGCCTTCCAAAGATATGTCCATTGCAATGTGCACACACAATGTTCATTCAGCATGGTTTGATCTGGTAAATGAAATGTTGTTATATTGTGTATCAGAACTTTAGTGCGGATAAAAATTAAGAACCCATTTTTACAAATTCACTGTATTTCTTTTTATTTTTTATTGTATTGTAGTCAATAAAATAAATGACCTTTACTGATAGATTATTATTCTGGTCTGCCGTGAAGGTCTGCCGAATATTTTCCATATAGGTGAACTGTTGGTTTTGGTCAAATGAAGAAATGGCATTTTTCCATACGATATTTACAAAACTTCCCTGGGCAAACTGCCAGGTATAAACCATATCTACATTAAAAAAATTGATGTTTCTGTTTCCTTTTTCCGGATTTAATTCGGTAGCCAAACTCAGATTTCCATCTTCCGATAGCCTGAACATGTCATGATTATTGACGGATGAATTGTAGTGTCTTGCCACAAGGGTCAGTCCCATTCTGTTTGTAAAGTTGTATTTTGCTGACAGTTCGTTTTCTATCGTTGTGACAAATCTGCGTGCAAATGCCGGACTACCACTTTCAAAATGTGAAAAGCCGATATTATTCCATCTCGGATTTGATGAAATTTGGTGTGATACGAGCAATTTTGAATTGAACCTGTAATTGTTTTCTAACGAATAAAAAAGAGAGTATCCATTATAAAAATCAACAAATCTGCGACCCAACAACTCTACTTCAACGAAATATTTTCTGGCATTATTTGTCTCCCACCATGTGCCACCGAAGAATGAGCTTCCTCGTCTGAATACATCACCAAATCTGCGAGGCTCATAATAATCATACGTATCAGGAGAATACTCTAAGATACCTCCACCAAACCACAGGTTTTTTGTTTGCATATTGGCATTGATATTGACTTCAGCATTTTGTAAAGTCGAAACCCCGGCTTTGATAGGAGCGTAAAGGTGGCTGGCATACATATTGAAATTGAGCCTGAAATTATTGTACACTTTGGTAGGTTTTGTCCATCGTGTCCCTACCCAAAGTCCATGATTCATATAGTTGTTATTGGTAAAATATCCCAAATCATTGCTGTTGAAATTTCTGTCAACCAATTCGTGTGAAAAATTCCAATTGATCTTTCCTGATGAGCGCCCGAAAGATATAGATTGACTGTAACCAGACTTTTTTCCGGGTTCCACACCAGTTCCGCTAAAATGACTCAAAGCTATTTTTCCCGAGAGATTGTAAGTATTCTTTTTGTTGCTGAGGTTGAAAAGAGCAGAACTTACATTGGCATCCGGTGTGGCGCCATCCCGAAGGACATTGGTATTTATAAACGAAACATTGGAATTGTTGCCAAATGTCTGATCAAAGACAGCAATACTATAGTTGATTAATGGTTGGACTTCGACCTCGATTTCCTTTTCAGTATTTTTATCGAGCACCTTGGCATGAACGGGTGCGGTGATGGCATTAAGCACACCTATACCGAGTCCGTTTTTTGTCCTGCCTGATACCTTGGTTGCATTGATCAGACTTGCTTCTGCAGGTGAGCTGATGATTTCCTGTCCGGGAGATAATCTTGAATGATCAATATTTAATCCACCAATCCTGCGTGAATAGAAAAAATTTCCCTTATTAAAAAGATCAGTTCCTTCAGTGAAGAACAGCCTGTAGTCGTTGAACTGCACTTCGAAAGGTGTCAGATTCAGCACCCTGCGATCGCTCTGGACTTGTCCAAAATCCGGAATCAAGGTAGCATCCAGTGTAAAAGCCTGATTGAGCCCGAGCTTTACATCCAGGCCTCCGTTAAACTGAGATGTAAGATCTTTTCCGTTTTCCAAAGGATAATGATTGGCATAATATGACACATAAGGAGATAATTGCAATCTCAGTGGAGGGTTGATATTTTTTAGCCCTTTCCAGACTCCGGCCTGCGTCAAAAAACCATTGATATTAGGATCTATAGGATTCCAGAAAAACTGCTCGGTTGACTTTCTTCTTCTTCTCACGATGTTGATACCCCAATCCTGGACCTCTTCCTTGCTGAACCTGATAGATGCAAAAGGGATAAACATCTCAAAATACCACCCTTCGTCTGTAATTTTGGCCTGAGAATAAAAAATGCTATTCCAGGTGAAATCCTCACCATTATTGTTACTTTGGGTAAATTTTGCATCCATTTGTTCATTGAGTGGTGTGACAAAGTACTCAAAGGCATTGAGTTTGTCTTTATAGGTATCAAAAATGATCCCGACAAAATCATTGTTTCCAAAACCATCACGACCTACCAATTCTGCGGAAATACTATCTCTGGTATCTCTGCACAACCCACCGACAAAAATACCCAGATCATTATAAGCAAGATAAAGAGTAGTTTTGGTCAATGGGTTTTCTGTATCGTTGAGTACCGGTCTAAGCTCTGTAAATCCTTCAATCACTGAAGCACCTTTCCACTCCTGCAGATCCACATTTCCGTCAATTTTTATATTGTGCTCTATCCTTGTAGCTGCTATTTCTTTGCCGGGAGGCTGGGCCCATAAGGAAAAATTAAGTAATAAGATGGCCAATAAGCCGGTCAGTCTTGTCATGAAGGATCCAATTGTGATACAAAGTAATGACGTACTTTTTTAAAAAGAGTTGCATATTAGACCAAAACTATTTTTTTGTCGATGGATTTGGCATTATTGGGTTTTTGGACAATTTTCAGGTCTTGGTGATGTTGGGTATTTTAAGTTATTCGACAAAATGTAGTTTAGGTAATAAATGGAGATAGCAGACAGTTGAATGATTTGTCAGATAATTCTTTACATTGACGATCTTGATTACTCCTTCCAATTTCAAATAAGTGATTATCTTTACGGTCCAGTCATCCTAAAGCATGAATATATCAGCCCACATCCTTACATTGCAAAATATTGTCACTACCATTAGATCCAATTATTTTGTCATCCCAAAAGATCTGAGAGAATACAAAAAACAACCCAAAACATGGTCAAAAAAGGAAATTTTGGGACACCTGATAGATTCTGCAAGAAATAATCTGCAACGATTTACTGAAATCATACATGCAGAAGGAATTTATATCGTAAAGCCTTATGATCAGGATACATTGGTCCTGCTGAATGATTATCAAAATACTTCGGATTACGATCTGATCACACTTTGGCAATTATTAAATCATAACATCATAAGGGTATTGAAAACTGTAGATGAACCCTTACTAAATAAGCAAATCATCATGGGCAATGAACCCTTTACTTTTGGCTGGTTAATAGAAGATTATATAGTTCATCTGCATCACCACTACGATCAGATTTTTGCTGAAGATTCCAGCGAAATTCCTCCTTTGAAAGTTGGTTTGGTTCAGGCTATCGATGCTTTAAACGCTGCAGGTGATAAAAAATTTGTTTCTCTACTCCACTTTGCAGATCTCGAAATCGAATATTATAAACCCATCAAAGTGGACCATCAAAAGCCTCACCAAAAAGATGAAGTGTATGTCATTGCATCAGGGCTTGGTTCATTTTTTACACAACATCAGACCGTAACCGTCAAAGCCGGAGATGTACTCTTTGTCAAAGCCGGTCATGACCACAGATTTTTTAATTTTTCTGATGACTTTGCAACCTGGGTTATTTTTTATGGTGTTAAAAACCAATTATAAAATTTTCAATAAGGAATCTATATGAATAAGTTTTTGATTTTACCTTTTATCATCTTTGGCTATTTATCATTATCAGGACAAATGCAGATAAAAAGCATGAATAATAATACTTGGACATTGAATCAGTCAGGAAAGAAAAAACCTATAATGCTACTGTTCCCGGCACAGTGCATACAGACCTCATGAAAAATGGGGTAATACCGGATCCGTTTTTTGGTGACAATGAAGAAAAAGTAAAATGGATAGAAAACGAAACCTGGGAGTATCAAACGACATTTGTCCTAACAGCTGGTGAACTGGCGTTCAAAATCATTGATCTGCGGTTTGAAGGATTGGATACTTATGCTGACGTATTGCTCAATGGGAAAAATATCCTTTCCGCCAACAATATGTTCAGGATTTGGGATATACCTGTAAAAAGTCATCTGAAACCCGGCAAGAACCATCTGAAAATAGTATTCAGGCCAGCTAAATCGGAAGGGTCAAAAATAGCTGCATCCTTGCCTTATAAAATGCCGGAAGGCGAGCGTATTTTCGCCAGGAAAGCACAGTATCATTATGGTTGGGATTGGGGACCAAAATTGCTGACGGCAGGTATCTGGCAGGATGTCACCCTGCGCTTCAGAAATGATGCAGTAATTACCCATGTCAGCTATGTACAGGAGGAATTGACGGATCAGTTGGCAAGGCTTGCATTCAAGTGTACTTTAGATGTCCCGAATGACGGCGATTATTCTATATCCATCAACGATAAGGATCATAATATCCAGCTCAAAACCGGAAAAAATACCATCTCGCTTCCGTATGATATACAAAATCCAAAAAAATGGTGGACCAACGGATTAGGAAATCCGCATTTGTATCCCTTCAAGATCAGTTTAAAAAAATCTCAAAAATCGATCGACACCCGATCTATGAATATCGGACTCAGGACGATAGAACTGGTGCAGGAAAAAGATAAGGCGGGCACTTCTTTTTATATTAAACTCAATGGTATTCCGGTTTTTATGAAGGGAGCGAACTACATACCACCTCACAGTTTTCTTCCTTCAGCAGGTGATAATATCTATAAAGAATTGATTAAAAACACTGTTGAAGGCAACATGAACATGCTCAGGGTTTGGGGTGGTGGTGTCTATGCCGATGATGTATTTTATGACGAATGTGATAAACACGGAATCCTGGTATGGCAGGACTTTATGTTTGCCTGTGCTATGTACCCCGGAGATACTGAGTTTCTGAACAATGTCAGACTAGAAGTCATAGACAACGTCAGAAGGCTGGAAAATCATGCTTGTATCGCGCTGTGGTGTGGCAATAACGAAGTAGATGAAGCATGGCACAACTGGGGATGGCAAAAACAGTTCAATTATTCAGAAAAGGACTCTGCAAAAATCTGGCATGATTATCAAAAACTATTTCACGAGTTGATTCCCAACACTTTAACAGAAATGTTACCATCACATAAAAACATTTATTGGCCTTCATCACCTTCCATCGGTTGGGGCCGGAAAGAAAGTATGACTCAGGGTGACTCGCACTATTGGGGTGTATGGTGGGGTATGCAGCCATTTGACGTGTATAAGGAAAAAACAGGACGATTTATGAGCGAATATGGTTTTCAGGGTATGCCGCCTGTGTCCTCATTCAGGAAATTTATTCCAATTAATCAGTTGAATTTAAACTCTCCATCTGTAAAAAGCCACCAAAAACATCCTACCGGTTATCAAACCATTCAAACGTACATGGAGAGAGATTATAAAATATCAACAAAATTTGAAGATTATATCTATGTATCTCAAATCCTGCAAGCAGAAGGTATGAAGGTTGCGATAGAAGCACACAGGCGATCTATGCCGAACTGTATGGGGTCGCTTTACTGGCAACTTAATGATTGCTGGCCGGTGACTTCTTGGAGTTCTGTGGACTATTATGGTATGTGGAAGGCATTTCACTATCAGGCAAAAAGAAGTTTTGAACCGCTTTTATTGTCATTCAACAAAGAAAACAAGCTTATCAATTTATATATGGTCAATGATCTGCTCAATGCATCAACCGGAACACTGAATATCCAACTAATTGATTTTAATGGAAATACTTTATGGTCAGATACCAGAAAAGTAAATGTTAAAACCAATACGTCAGAAGTCATTTATTCTACAGCAGAAGACGTATTTTTAAAGTTTGACAGTACTCAAACCGTACTAGTAGCCGATTTTATTGCATCTGGTCAGACAGTACAGTCCGCCTCTTATTTATTTGCAAAACCTAAAAATCTTAATTTGTATAAACCTGCCATTAAAGTTAAAAATGTGAGCCGTGATGCAATAGAAATCAGCTCAGATAAGTTTGTCAAAGACCTTTACCTTATATCTGATAGTGTCCATTTTAGTGACAATTTTTTTGATTTACTACCCGGCCGCATAAAAAAAGTGAAATTATCACAACAGGCTTCGGACATCACATTTAAGTCAGTTAATGTTGTGGATTGAATTGGAACAATCATGGTTAACTTATCTACACGAGGCCTTTGATTATTTTTGGAAAGGCTGAAATCACCGGTAACAGTAGCGTCAACCTTGCCATCAGAAACAATGGTGCAGGAATAGTTACGGTCACAAATAACAATGTCATTAAAAAATTTTGATTTAGTATCAGATTTTTTCCAGTCCAGCCCTTTATATTGAAAAATTGTGTAAATAATTAATCCAAATTGGTAGATATTATCTTAAAATGTCTTACTTTTGCATTCCATTAAGAAAAATTGTTAAATTTATTATTATAATATGCTGATAATCAATATCAAAGACGACGAATCAATCGACAGAGCACTGAAAAGATACAAAAGAAAATTTCAGTCTGTAGGACTAGTAAAAGAACTCAGAAGCAGAAAACACTTCGTAAAGCCATCTGTTCAGAGAAGAAACGAAATCCTTTCTGCTGCATACAGATTAGATAAGTTCGGTTCACAACTGGATTAATTTTTTTATTTATTACATACAATCTGAATTTCTAAAGAGGATTTTCTATAAATAGAGCCTGTTCAAAGCAGGAACTTATAATGAAAATCAGATTAGATCTTCAAGAAAATATAACAAAGGGTCTGTCTGTATGACATTGACCTTTTTTGTGTTTTAAGTGGTATGATGAACTATTATATTTACCTATGGAGACATATCCTCAACCTTTTCCATTTAAATACGTTGACAACATTTTATCTGTCTATCAAAATCTCTGATGAGCTCCGAAAATAAAAAAGGCACGGACTGGAAAATATTAAAAAGAGTATTGGCAACTGCAAAACCTTTCAGCTCCCTTTTTAATACTTCTATCATTCTTGCCATTCTCATCACCCCATTTTCAATAGCTCAGCCTTTCATAGTCCAGCAAATCGTAGATGAAAACATCATCAAAGGCAAAGAAGAAGGAATGATTCTGATGGGTGTTTTGTTTTTTGTAGTACTCATGGCCAATGTGATCATGAAATATTACTTCATCTACGTGACCGCCGAACTCGGCCAATCAGTCATCAAAGACATGAGGACTAAGGTATTCAGGCATATCACCAATCTGAGACTCAAATACTTTGATCAGACTCCAATAGGTACATCGACAACCCGTACTATCAATGACATTGAAGCTATCAACAACGTCTTTGCACAAGGTGTGATTACTATAGTTGCTGACTTTCTAACCCTGATCGCGGTAGTTGGTATCATGCTGTACACCAGCTGGAGACTTACAGCCATTGTATTTATCACCATGCCTTTTATGATCCTGGCAAGCTATATTTTTAAAGAAAAAGTCAAGGTATCTTATCAGAAAGTACGAACTCAGATCGCCAATATGAATGCATTCCTGCAGGAACGTATCACGGGTATGAAGATCGTCCAGCTTTTTAATGCCGAAAAACAGGAAGCAGAAAAGTTAAGAAAAATCAACTACGACTACACCAGTGCCAATCTGGACAGTGTATTTTATTATGCGGTGTTTTTCCCGGTGGTGGAGTTGGTTTCAGCTGTATCACTGGCATTGATGATATGGCTGGGAGCCAAAGGATATGTACAGGATAAAATATCATTCGGAGCTTTGGTAGCTTTTCCTTTGTATCTCAATCTGATGTTTCGACCTATCAGATTTATGGCAGATAAATTTAATACCTTGCAAATGGGACTGGTGGCATCAGAAAGAGTATTCAAATTGCTCGATAATAATGATTTTATCAGCAATACAGGTACTGTGATACCCAAAAAACTGGAAGGAAAAGTGGCATTTGAAAATGTATCTTTTGCCTATAATGATGATAACTATGTGCTCAAAGATATCAACTTCAACATCAACCCCGGACAGACACTGGCATTGGTAGGTAGTACAGGCTCCGGAAAATCGACGATCATCAATATTCTCAACAGGTTTTATGAAATCAACAAAGGAAACATCTACATCGATGGCCGGGAAATAAGAGAATATGAACTGAAAGCACTTAGGGACAGAATCGCTATTGTTTTGCAGGATGTGTTTTTGTTTGATGGTACAGTCATGGAAAATATCACATTGAGAGATAAGAACATGTCCTCAGAAAAAGTTATTGACGCAGCCAAAACCATAGGAGCGCACGCTTTTATCGAAAGACTTCCCGGCGCGTACGATTATAAAGTATCAGAAAGAGGCAGCAACCTGTCCGTTGGCCAACGCCAATTGATTTCTTTTGTGAGGGCACTGGTTTTTGATCCTGATATTTTGATCCTTGATGAAGCTACATCTTCCATTGATACTGAAAGCGAAGCTGTAATTCAGTATGCCATCGAAAAATTGATAGAAAAACGGACATCTATCATCATAGCACACAGACTGTCCACTATCAAACATGCTCATAATATCCTTGTTCTATCTGATGGTCGTATTTTGGAGAGCGGTACCCATGACCAACTGCTGGAGAATGCAGACGGGCATTATCGGGAGCTGTACGACATGCAGTTTTCAGAGTTGATATCTTGATTATAGAACGATATATTCGAGTTTATACAATTTTTACTGATCCCTAATTGATGCCAGGCGTTATAACACATCCATTCGCTACCTATTTCTCTGGCTTTGTGAAGTGTGAGTGAGTCGGCATCTACCATGCGACTGTCTTTGTCATATAAAGTAATATCCAATCGCTGTAACGATACTATCCTTTGCCATAAATCATTGACCCACCTTTGTATGATGGGGTCGGTGTTGGGAAACAGACCAGCCTTTTTTTGATACATATCTGTCAATATCCTGGCTATAAGGTTGAGCTGTTCGGCAGTGAGTTGCTCGGTAATAAAGCCTACATTTAAAACAGTACGATGACATACTCGTCCTGTTGCATTGCGGTAGCTCTCCACAAGTCTGTAATACTTATCGTACTTTTTTGTCCCCGGATTTACTCTTCCACTAAATTTGAAATACATGCCGCAAAGGTACGGTTTTGATTTCCACCCAAACAACTCCCCTGTGTACTACAAGAATAGGAGAACAAATCAATGAAACTGTAAATTAACACATTATTTATAATGTATATTTATATATGTACGAATTTAGCCAAACTTTATGCGAAAATATATGAATTTAACCTCCTTTGATGCCCGTTTGAGCAATCTGGGTTAAATCATCATATTGACCAATGTGTTTTATTTTTGATCGTTCTATGTATTAGATACGGCTAAATTCGGGAACCATCGCCTTGATCATAAGAAAAATCTACTTATAATAGATCCATCATTCAACACTAAACATAACACCAGATCAATGTTGTGGACACTTTTTGCACCTTTTTCCTTTTTTGTACTTTTTACAGCATTTTTTGAGATGAAATTCTACCATCTGGTGGTTATGATCAAGTACTGTCAATGGAAAATAACTAAAACCTATCCGCTCTGATAACTCTGGTTTTATGGGGTAGTGGTTACTGTCTCGAAGAGAATTCGTAAAAATTGTCTTTATTTAGACTAATTATAAACACTGCAAATGTACACCTACATTCTCTTTTCAACAAATTTAGTTAATTTTTTTTAATTTTTTATAGATTTTGATTTGGGTATCAAATAAAAAATTTAACTTCGAGTTAAATTTTTAAATTAGTATATTTATGGCAAAATATATGTGTTTGGACACGTTGAGGTTTTTGCTTCATGATGTCCATGATATCAATGAGCTTTTTCAATTGGAAAAGTATGCAGATTATGATTCTGAAGCAGCTGACATCTTGCTGGATTCTGCAAAAGCATGGGGTGATCAGGATTTTTACCCTTACTTCAGAGAGATGGATGAGAAGCCGGTGTACTACAAAGATGGCAAAGTCCATTCGCACCCGATACTTAAAAAAATATTTGCCACAGCAGGCGAAAATGGTTGGATTGGACACTATTTTGACTACTCTGATGGTGGCTCTCAGATGCCGTACATGCTTGCCAACGCTGCAAATCACATCATAGAATCTGCCAATAATCACATACCGGGTTACCTTGGTCTCACATCCGGATCAGCTCACCTGATCACCAATTATGGCAGTGAAGACATCAAGCAAAAATTTGTGCCAAAAATGTTGTCCGGTGTATGGGGCGGAACGATGGCCTTGACTGAACCACAAGCCGGTAGTTCGCTGTCAGATATAGTTACTTCAGCCACTCCTTTACAAAGTGGAACATACAAAATCAAAGGGCAGAAGATATTTATCTCAGGAGGAGATCATGAGGCGGTAGAAAATTTTGTACACCTTACTCTGGCGCGTATTGACGGAGCACCTTCAGGTACCAAAGGAATTTCTCTTTTTGTCGTCCCGAAATTCAGACCTAATGATTCCGGCCAATTGGAGTATAATGATGTACATGCTGTTGCTGATTTTCAGAAATTGGGCCAGAGAGGGTATAGTACTGTCCACCTGGCGTATGGTGAGAAGGATGATTGTTTAGGGTACATCGTAGGTGAGCCCAACCAGGGTTTGAAATATATGTTTCAGATGATGAATGGTGCTCGTATCGATGTCGGCATGTCTGCCACATCTACAGCCACTGCGGCTTATTATGCTTCTTTGCAGTATGCTCACGAGCGTCCGCAGGGTCGTAAGATATTGAATACAGGTAAAAAAGATGTCACAGAAGGTCAGACCCTGATCATCAATCATCCGGATGTAAGGCGTATGTTGTTACTTCAGAAAGCCATCAATGAAGGATCATTGAGTCTGCTGATAGAATGCTCCAAACACGCTGATCTTGCCCATAATGCAGAAGGTGATAGAAAACAAAATCATCATTTACTCCTGGAATTATTGACACCTGTGGCAAAAACATATCCGTCAGAAATGGGAAGAGTGGCAGTAAACAATGGACTTCAAATATTGGGAGGCTATGGATTCTGTATGGATTTTCCATTACAACAATATCTCAGAGATATGCGCATCATGTCCATATATGAAGGGACTACCGGCATCCAATCCCTTGACCTTCTTGGCAGAAAGATACCTCTGGAAAATGGCAAGGCACTTCAGCTTCTGACAGAAGATATCAAAAAAACCATTTCACAGGCTAAAAATCACGAAGCCCTTTCTCCGTTTGCAGATATACTTGCAGGAAAAATGGGAGAAATACAGCAAGCATTGGGCTATCTGATGCCATATGCCATGCAAGGAGATTTTGAAAACTATCTGGCTGATGCCACCATTTTTATGGAGATGGCTTCCACGATCATAATAGGCCACCAATGGCTGAAAATGGCAAATGAGGCAACAAAAAAGCTTAGTGAAAACAATAAAAAATTTGAAAAGGCATTTTATGAAAGTAAGATTTATACTATGAAATTTTACTATAAATATGAAATGCCAAAAACAAAGGCACATCTTGAAACTTTAACATCATCAGAAAAGTTAACAATAACTAATGAGACTAATAATTTATATTTTTGAACAATCTAAAATTTTTAATGAATGAGTATTGAATCTATTTTTTCAGCTATTACCACACAAGCTGCCAATGTAGCTCCATTTGGAGCAAAGTTAAAATTTGTGATGGGTGATGATATCATTTTGATCGACGGTACCGGTGATTCCAATGTGGTAAGCAATGAAGATGCAGAAGCCGGGTGCACAATCACTATGGACGCAGATACATTTACAGAACTCAAAAGCGGATCACTAAATCCTATGATGGCTGTCATGTCAGGTAAGATAAAAATCAAGGGAGATATGGGTCTGGCTATGAAACTGCAAGCGCTGATATAACCAGATACATTTTAGAGAATGAAGGTTTCCTTGTCATCAGGGAACCTTCATTCTTTTTATGCTATTGAAGTTTTTTAGGTTGTATCCCAAAATTACACTATATCATATAATTCTTAAGTTCTGAATTTAGTGAATTATCCTAATAGTTAGTTAGGTGTTTAAGGGTGGGACTTCTCAAGCGTAGCTTGACAGGCTCTTTAGGGAATGAGGGTTATTGGGAAGGTAATTTGGCTTTTCTTACCCCTGCCCCTTATATGTTTGCATTTTAAAAATTAATGGTTTCAAGATAAACAAATAATTTATAACTTGGCGGTTGAAGGGGAACACCCCTTGATACTTAGATATCGTCCTTTAGTGTCCCTTTCGCCAAGCTTAATCATGAGGTATAACTTGATACATTGATATCGTATAATATAAGGGAATGTAAGGCTTGACACTTTTTTTAACACATTTTAAAGTAATTTATGTATGAAAGTTGGATTTGGAGGACTGGACGCAAGTAAAGGTTATTGTGATTTCAGTTTAATTTCGAAGGGTAATGAATTTACCAATCGCAGGATGAATTTTATTGATAATCAATCCGGTCTTGATGAACTCAAAAGTCTTATCACAGGCACTTTTGTCTATTGATAAAATTTATTTGGCTATTGAAAGTACCGGTGGGTATGAAAACAATTGGTATAATCAATTGGTAAGTTTTGATAAGCGAATCATCATGTTCAGGATTAATCCGTTGCGGACACATCATGAGTCAAAAAAGAATATGCATCGCAATATTAATGACGCCATCAGTAGTGAAATTATAGCTAGGCATGTATCTGAAAATTATGAGGAACTAGAGAAAGCCAAGCCTAGATCCTTACATTTTTATACTGCGAAACAGATGCACAAAACTATACAAGGATTTATTAAACAAAAGACGAGAAATATCAACCAACTTGAGAAAGTAGTGTATAGTTGTATTCCTGGTCTTTTAACTTTTAGTAAAAATGGCATGCCAAAATACATGTATAAAGTACTTCAAAAGTATCCATCAAAGGCAAAGATATTAAATGCGAAAACAGCTTCATTGGCTAAAATCAAAGGGTTAACCATGGAGAAGGCTGAGGCCATCCAAAAAGCGGTGAAGCTAGATTCAGGGTCGGGTAATACGATACTTACTGAGCTAAATATTAAAACATTGGCCCAAACTATTAACTTATTCTCCACCCAGATCAAAGAACTTCAATCAGAGCTTGCTAAACACGGAGCCAACGACTTAGCGGATTTCTTAGTCACAATTCCTGGTTGCGGCATCGAGTCAGCAGTGTCATTAAGCATAGAAATAGAAGATATAAATCGATTTAACAGTGCCGCATCACTTTGTTGCTATTTTGGAGTACACCCAGAAAACCATACAAGTGGTGATATATCAAAGAAACCTAAAATGAGCAAAAAGGAAGTAGTTCATATAGGGGTACAATATACATGGTAGCTAAAAATGCGATTATGTATGACCCTTATTTTAAAGAGGTATATTCAAATCAAAGAGCGAAAGGTAAGACCTATAACGATGCTTTAGGTGTAATAATGAACAAGTTAACAAGAGTGATCTATGGTATGCTTACAAACAAAGAGGCATACGATTCATCAAAACCTAAAACAAAAAAAACAAACCAGTAGACGCAGATCAGCAAATAGAGAAGTTGGAAAAAGAAACCGCAGATTATAAGGCAGAGCTAGAAAAGATGCAAAACGCACCAGTTTCTCGAAGAGCAGAAAATAAAATAAAAAAGGCAATGGAAGAGTCTCAAAACTCAATTGAAGAGTTGCGCACGAGATCAAAACCATTACCAAGTGCAAACATATAAATTTGTTTGCACTTGGTAATAAAAAACACCGCCAAATATTATAAAATCAACGGTATAACTAAAGGGGAATTCAGCGCTTATATTAGGAGAATTTGGGTGGGACGTCTCAAGCGTAGCTTGACAGGCTCTTTAGGGATTGAGGGTTGCGGGCAGTTTAAACGATTTCAGTGCAAAAATGGGATACACCCGTTTATTATGATTTATATCTTCTCTTTATAAAAAACGAAACTTTCTTCAATGACATCCGGAAGTATAGGCACATCAAAACAAGCATGTCCGACCGAATCCAATAAAGCAAACCGAATATTGCCGTTTACATTCTTTTTATCCGTCCGCATGATTTTGATCAGGTCAGAAGCTGGCTTTACATATTTCGGATGATGTCCATAGATTCTCATGATCGAGTTTCTGATTTCAAACAACTCATTTTCAGAAATTTTGCCTACCCTATAGGATAAAAATGATTCACTTACCATTCCGATGGCGATCGCCTCACCGTGGAGAAGAGGTGTACTGCTGTCCATCCAGTATGACTCTACTGCATGACCTATAGTATGGCCGAAATTAAGAATTTTCCTAAGCCCCTTTTCATAAGGATCTTGTTCGGTCACATTCTTTTTGATGAGTACAGAATCGTACACCAACTCTTCAAAATCCAGACTGTTGATATTCGTATTACCGGACAGGTTTTCCCATGCTTTTTTGTCAGCGATCAATCCATGTTTCAATAGTTCAGCATAACCACTTCTCATTTGGACATAAGGAAGTGTCTGCAAGAATTCTGTGAATATACAAACTGCCGAAGGATCCTGAATGAGTCCTACCATATTTTTAAATCCCATGTGGTCCACGCCAAGTTTACCACCAACCGATGCATCCACCTGACTCAGCAAAGTAGTCGGAACCTGTATAAACCGGATGCCTCTCATATACGTAGCAGCACAAAATCCGCCAAGATCCCCTATGACACCACCTCCCAGGTTGATCAAAAGAGAGTGTCTGTCTGCCCCATGTTGCATAAGTTTGGTCCACACAAGCTGACAGGTCTGTATAGTTTTGTTTTGTTCTCCGGAAGGTATCCTGATGATTTGAGCTTCCAGGTGCAGATTTTCGAGCAAATGAAGTAAACAGTATTTCTCTGTGTTTTCATCAACAATAATAAAAACATTGGATGGAGACAATCTTTCGGTGATCTCCGAAAATGCTTGCCAATTATTGATATAAATCGGATAATTTTTACACTGAATTTTTTTCATTAAATATCAACTTAATCTGGATATAAATAGAACTATCTATTAATTTTTGACAAAAATGAGTACCTGATATCAATAAATTTATTGGACATGGTATCATGGTCTGCTGACTCGCTTTTCAAAAAAAGTGAAGTCAGCCTGTAAAAAAAGTCATTGATTGATTTAAGCATAAATGAACAGCAGTATTTAAATAAATTATATTTTTGATACAATCCTATTCTTATCAAAGACGCAAATGAATAAAAAAGTAACAAGAATACAAAATTATATTATAAAATTATTTATATGAAAGTAATTTGATAGAAAAATTAATTCTACTTTGTCTCCTTCAAAAATCTAAGTCAATTACACTTTGATCAAATTGTAATCACCAGAAAACCTGATATTTTTCATGTTTAAGATTCCTTATAATGGCGACAGAATTATTTTTATAATAAAGTCATGTGTATCATCGTCTTTATAAAAATAAATTCTCGTCGGTATAAATTTATGGGTAAATTAGGGTCACAACTGTTGGGTTAACCCAACAGTTTTCCAATCAATCGGAAAGTCCGTATAAAATAGAATTAAGCCAGATGCAAATGTATTTCAATAATTTTTATCCCAAAATTATACCACATCGATAAATTCTTCAAGAGAAAACGCCATAGGCTTAGTATTGAAAAGCAATTTTGTTTTTTGCCAGGTAGATTTAAAAAGTTCTGAATTCCTGTATTTTTCCAGATCATCATTGGATTTCCACAAACTGTAGGTATAAAAGACATTTTGATGAAGATGGTCTCTGTAAAGTCTCAGACCCTGACATCCTTCAAATGCTCTGATGAGACTTTTACTGTTTTCAAAAATTTCTATAAAATCTTCGACTTTGTCTTCAGAGAATGACAGCCTTACTATTCGCAATATTCCCATATGATCAGTAAAAGTTGATTTGAATCATTTCATTTTTTGAAAGATTGAGCATGCTCGCAGCTCTGTCCATATTGATGGCGATCTCCAGATAACCTGCCGAGTTAAAAAATGCCAATACATCACCTATAGCTACATCACCATAATCCTTGCTCAGAAAAGTGATCGGATCATTGGGTTTGTAATACAATTCGAATCTTCTGTTATTTCGGACCTTTTCAAAGGTTTCTGATTTGAGATTGACAATGATGTTGCCAAAATGATCGATGTGGATGATGGTTGCTCGTATTTGACTGGATGTAATGACGGGTTGGATTTTCAGTTTAAGGTTAAGGTTTTCTGCTTTCTGTCCGATCTCATCCAATGGAAGTCCGTGACCAATATACGCTGCAGCATGGGAAAATATTGCATTTACAGAAGAGTTTCCATTGTCCGGCGGTTGGATCACAAAAACATCTTCTTTATCCATATCATCAAAAATAAGGCTGAAGACACCGTTGTCAGGTCCGATAAAATACTGCTCTTCTCTCCTAAAACATAAGTAGCGGCTTTTTCTTTTGTAATTACAATTGACAGCAACGATATGGATACTCCCGGCCGGAAAGGATGGAATACAATTAGACAGGTAATATGACGCCTGGATAATATCATACTGGTCAATATAGTGACTGACATCAATGAGGAAAAATCGCTTTTGCCAGTAAGAATCGAAGCCTTGAGTTCTGCGACATAATAATCTTTAGAACTATAATCTGTGGTCAAAGAAACTAATTGCATTAAAAGTCGTTGTTTAGCTGAAAAATTTAATCACACATTTCTAAGAAATCTAAAAAATCCCTATAATTTTGTGCAAAGTAAATAAATATTAAAAATATATTAAAGTTTTTTACAATATATAATTTAATTAAACACTGATTTTCAGCAACTAATAATCATAATCTAAAATTTGTAATCATATTGAGTGAAGTAATATTAACCATTGATGGCATAGACCCATTAGATCTGTACGGTGAAAACAACAACAAACTGAATCTTCTCAAAAAGGCTTATCCTGAAGTACAAATAACATCCAGAGGCAATCAGCTCAAACTCATAGGTGAAAAAAAAGGAACCGAAGAAGTAAAGTCCAAACTGGAAATCATGGTAAAAATGATACTGGACAAACATGACTTTTCTACTCAGGTAGTCGAGGATTTGCTGGTAAGTGACCATGCTGCAGACAACAAAATAAGCCAGCACTCATCAGGAGGTGTCATAGTATATGGCAAAAACGGCTCTCCCATAAAAGCGAAGACCAAAAATCAAAAGTTGCTTGTAGAGTGCTCTGAAACCAACGATATAGTATTTGCCATCGGTCCGGCAGGGACAGGAAAGACATACACTGCCGTAGCTTTGGCCATAAGAGCACTTAAATCAAAACTTGTAAAAAAGATCATTCTTACCAGACCTGCAGTCGAAGCGGGCGAGCATCTTGGATTTCTCCCGGGAGATATGAAGGAAAAAGTAGACCCATACCTCAGACCACTTTATGATGCTCTCGACGATATGCTGCCGGCAGAAAAACTCAACTTTTTTATTACCAATCGGGTGATCGAAGTAGCACCATTGGCATTTATGCGTGGGCGGACGCTGGACCATGCTTTTATCATCCTTGACGAAGCTCAAAACTGCACTACCACACAACTCAAGATGTTTCTCACGAGGATAGGACCAAGTGCAAAAGCCATCATCACAGGAGATTTGTCACAGATAGACCTACCGGGACATCAGAAGTCCGGACTAAGAAAAGCCTTGCAAATACTTGCTCCCATCGATGGTATAGGCCAACTGTATCTGAGTTCAGAAGATGTAGTAAGACATAGGCTAGTCAAGGAAATCATCAAATCTTACGACCTTGCCGACGAAGCCGATGAAGCTGAAAAAATCAGAATTCGTGAAGCCAAAGATGCCGCTGCTGAAGCCTTAAAAACAGATCAGAACACAGAAATTAGATCATAACATGACATCAAAAATCGTTTACACAGGAAACCTTCGCACTGAATGTACACACCTGAAATCGGGACAAACCATCATCACAGATGCACCGGTTGATAATAACGGCAAGGGAGAGGCTTTTTCGCCTACCGATTTAGCCACAACATCCTTGGGTAGTTGTATGATTACCATCATGGGTATCTCGGCCAGAAATCATGAAATTGATATAGATGGAGCTACCCTTGAAGTCACAAAACACATGGCATCAGATCCTCGCAGGATCTCCGGCATAGACATCAAGGTCAATATGCCCCAAAGATCCTATACTTTAAAGGAGAAAAAAATCCTGGAAAAAGCAGGGAGAACTTGTCCTGTAGCTTTCAGTCTGCATCCCGATATCGTTCAGAATATAGAATTTGTGTGGTATGACGATAGGATAGACATTCAGCAATCAATGTGCTAGTCATAATTTTTTTATAGCATAGAATTTTTCCATTAAAAAAAGTATGTTTAATTTTCATGTTTGAACGAAGGAACATACTCAAAAATAAATTTTGAAATGTGATTATATGTAATAACTTTGTTTAAAATATTGTTACGCAGGTGCCCTTGATTTATCAAAATTTTTAAACAATCTCAACATTTATACAACATGATCATAGCAGAAGTACAAAAAGAGGTATCAGATGTACAACAAATCCGGGCCTTGTTTGAATCACAAAAGGCCAATCAATATGCCATTGGCAATTCCAGTGTTTCAGAAAGAAGAGCCAAACTCAGCAAACTGCACAACACCATCCTGCATTACCGCAATGATATCAAAAAAGCACTGCATGACGACTTCAAAAAACATCCTTCAGAAGTCGATATGACAGATATCTACCCTGTGATCAGCGAGATAAAACATGCCAAAAGCCACCTTGCAGCATGGATGAAAGACCAGTCAGTCCATACTCCTTTAGCACTTTTAGGATCCAGCTCTTATATCAAATACGAACCCAAAGGTGTGGTTCTGATTATTTCTCCGTGGAATTTTCCATTCAATCTGACGTTTACACCCTTTGTTTCCGCTATTGCTGCCGGCAACTGCGTGATCATCAAACCATCGGAAATGACACCACACATAGCGAAGGTGATGCACAAAATAGTAGAAGAAGTATTTGAGCCTAATGAAGTCGCCTTGATAGAAGGCGGGATAGAGACATCTACAGAGTTGCTCAAGCTACCTTTCAATCATATTTTTTTCACCGGAGCACCATCTATCGGAAAAGTCGTAATGGAAGCCGCAGCTAAAAACCTGACATCTGTAACCCTTGAGCTGGGAGGAAAATCTCCGACTATTGTAGATGAAAGTGCGGATGTAGACATAGCAGCAAAAAGGATAGCTTGGGCAAAATTGGCGAATAACGGACAGATATGTATTGCTCCGGACTACGTATATGTGCACGTGAGCCAAAAGGATAAGTTTTTGTCCATGACTCAAAAATACATTCAGCAATATTATGGCAATGATGCCGCATCAGAACCTTCGTACAACAGAATCGTCAACAGAAGACACTTTGACAGGATAAAAAGCTACATAGATGATGCCGTATCCAAAGGTGCCAATATCATCACCGGAGGGCAGCTGAAAGAAACCGAAAATTTTATAGCCCCAACGGTAATGACCAATGTAGATAAAAAGTCGGCCTTGATGACCAATGAAATATTTGGTCCGGTACTGCCTGTGTACACATATGAAAAATTAGAAGATTTGGTGGAGGAAATCAGGTCCGGAGAGAAGCCTCTGGCGTTGTATATATTCAGTAAAAGTAATAAAAATATCAACTATATCCTGAACAATACCCGAGCCGGCGGCGGATGTATAAACCATTGTGCTGTACATTTTTACAATACAAATCTGCCTTTTGGAGGATCAAACAACAGTGGTATCGGAAAATCGCATGGTTTTGAGGGATTTAAGTCATTTTCCAATGGTAGAGGAATATTAAGACAACATTTGCCCAATGCACTGGAATTATTAGTACCACCATTCAATACATTTAAACAAAAAATCATAGATTTGACCATTAAATATTTCTGACCTAAAATCAATAAAGAAATGGCTGATGGATCTTTTGATTATGATTATGTCATCATAGGTAGTGGATTTGGTGGCTCCGTTTCTGCACTTCGGCTTTCCGAAAAGGGATATAAAGTCTTGGTCATAGAAAAAGGAAAGTGGTACAATCAACCTGAAGATTTTGCCAAAACTACCTGGAATCTTAAAAAGTGGCTTTGGGCACCTTCCCTGGGTCTTCACGGCATATTGAAACTGACCTTTTTCAGACATGTGGGCATCGTGAGTGGTACAGCTGTCGGTGGCGGATCTATCGTCTATGCCAACACCTTACCGGTACCTAAATCTCCATTTTTTAATACCGGACACTGGGCTGGTCTTGCTGACTGGGAAGAGGAACTCAAACCATTTTACGATCTTGCCAAAAAAATGCTGGGGGCAGCAAAACATCCCTACATGAGCCAAAATGATAAAGTCATGCTGTCTCTGGCAGAAGAAATGGGTAAAAAAGATGATTTTGAAAAAGCGGATGTAGCCGTATATTTTGGAAAGCCGGGAGAGACTGTGAGTGATCCGTATTTTGATGGAAAAGGTCCTGATCGCACCGGATGTACACTTTGTGGTGGATGTATGGTAGGATGCCGGTACAACTCCAAAAACACGCTTGACAAAAATTATCTCCATCTGGCCCAACAGCTCGGAGCCGAAATTATCGCAGAAAAAGAAGTATATGATGTAAAACCTGTAGGTCCTGATGGTGAAGGTGGGTATGAGATCCACTTTAAAGATTCGCTCAAATGGATAAAAAGTCATCAAAGAATAAAAACAAAAGGGGTCATTTTTGCTGGAGGAGTGCTTGGAACTGTAAAATTATTGCTAAAACTAAAAGAAACATCACTGCCAAATTTATCTCCTATGACTGGTCACGGTATCAGAACAAATTCCGAAAGTCTGATCGGTGTGACCACATTCAGAAAAGACCTGAACTTATCAGAAGGTATTGCCATAGGTTCTATTCTTCACCTCGACGAAAACCGGCATGTGGAGCCGGTGAGATATTCCGCCGGTTCGGGTTTCTGGCGACTTTTTATGGCACCAATGGTGAGTGCTGAGACCATAGTCGGCAGACTGGCGGCGATGATAAAAGATGCCATCATTCATCCTGTAGCCAATCTGAAAGCATTTTTTGTTGATGATTGGGCAAAAAGAACCCATATTTTACTCTATATGGAGAGTATTGACTCCACGCTCCGATTCAAAAAGAGCATATTTGGTATGAGCTCCGGCTTGGAAAAAGGAAATGCACCGACCGCATTTAATCCATTGGCCCAGGACCTAGCAAAACGCGTGGCAAAAAACATCAACGGCAAACCAATGGTGCTCAATACTGAAACATTATTTGGCATTCCTACCACGGCACATATCCTTGGAGGTGCGTGTATGGGTAAAGATCCATCGGAAGGAGTAATTGATTCTTCAAACCATGTATTCAATTATAAAAATATGATGGTATGTGACGGCAGTGCCATCTCAGCCAATCCTGGCGTAAATCCAAGCCTTAGTATCACTGCAATTACAGAAAGAGCTATGAGTCTGATACCCTTGAAGGGAAATAAACGCAATTAAAAATTTTGGTTATACAAAACCCATCTTAATACACTTATAATGAAAGCACTATTATGTAGAGAACATGGTTTGCCTGAAACCCTGAAAGTTGAAGAAGTGGATTCCCTCAAAGCCTCTCCTGGTAAAGTGATTATTAGTGTAGGTGCGTGCAGTATCAATTTTCCGGATACACTGATCATCCGCAATCTGTACCAATTTAAACCGGAATTGCCTTTTTCGCCCGGAGGTGAAGTGGCGGGAATCATCAAAGAAACCGGCGAAGGAGTAAAACATCTGAAACCCGGTGATAGGGTCTTTGCCCTCTGTGGATGGGGTGGCCTAGCAGAAGAGGTAGAAGTGGAAGCAAAACGTGTATTTCCGCTCTTGCCGGGTATGGATTTTATCACAGGGGCATCAGTTATGTACAATTACGGAACATCTTATCACGCACTAAAAGACAGGTCAAAATTGCAACCCGGTGAGACATTGCTGGTATTGGGTGCCGGTGGAGGTGTAGGTCTGGCTGCTGTAGAACTTGGAAAATTGATGGGAGCAACTGTCATCGCTGCCGCATCCACAGATGAAAAGCTGATGGTGTGCAGAGAAAAAGGCGCGGATCATGTCATCAATTATTCTACTGCAGATATTAAAGATACCATCAAAACCATGACCAACGGCAAGGGTGTGGATGTAGTTTATGATCCAGTTGGAGATAAATATGCGGAACCCGCAATTAGGTCCATGGCCTGGAAGGGCAGGTATCTCGTCGTAGGATTTGCCGGAGGAGAGATACCCAAGATTCCACTCAATCTCGCTTTGCTCAAGGGATGCGATATTGTGGGTGTCTTTTGGGGACAGTTTGCCGAAAAAGAAGCCGGAAACAATATGGAAAATATCAGACAGTTGGCAGGATATTTTATGCAAGGCAAATTAAAGCCGCACATTCATAAAACCTATCAACTCAATGAGGCATCACAGGCTATTTCGGATCTGATGGACAGAAAAGTTGTAGGTAAGGCTGTTGTGGTCATGATGGATGATGAGGCAAAACCACATAAAATACAAAATCAGCAAGGTACAATACCTACAGAAGCTACCGAAGCAGTCATAACTGAAGGAAAATTGGTTTTTAAAAACATTGCCGAACTCAAGACCTTTAAAGGCAAATCATTAGGAATATCACGGCAGGAAATCAGCCAAAAAATGATTGATGAATTTGCTGCATCTACACTTGACTTTCAGTGGATTCACGTGGATGCTGATCGGGCAAAAAAAGAGTCTCCTTACGGCAAAACTATTGCACACGGGTTTAATATCCTTTCGTTTTCATCTCATTTTATGTATGAAATGTTTGAAGTCAAATCGATAAAAATGGGACTCAATTATGGTTGCAACAAAGTAAGGTTTATGTCGGCCACACCCGTGGGAAGCCGGGTACAGATGAAAGCTATTCTGAAAGAAGTAGAAGAAACCGCACCCAATACGGCCAAACTGACCATTGAAGCCACATTTGTAATCGATGGGCAAGAAAAACCAGTCTGTGTTGCAGAAATTCTAAGCATGCTTTTTGAATGAAGCCAAAAAATATAGATTCAGTTTTTTAAATGCTTAATATTAGTTTTTTGGCACGGGATTTGGAATTGTATTAAAAGAAATTCAATTTTGCAGCATGTTTTTAGGAAGAGTATTGGTATTGTGCCTGTGTACAGGTTTTTTATCTTTTGATTTTAATCCCGAATCTGCAGCTGAGAAATATGTAGAAGCTTACAAAGAGCTTGCCATCGTGGAGATGTATCGTACAGGCATACCTGCGAGTATCACTTTGGCACAGGGATTGCACGAATCTTATTACGGCACAAGCAAACTTGCTACTGAAGCCAATAATCATTTTGGCATAAAATGTAAAACCTACTGGACCGGCAGAACATATTATCACAAAGATGATGATTTAAATAAAAAAGGTCAGTTGATAGAATCATGTTTCAGGGCTTATGAGCGGGACATTGACTCATACATTGACAGATCCAATTTTTTGGCACAAACAGAAAGGTACGCTATGCTTTTTGATTATGAAAATACCGATTATATGGCATGGGCATACGGTCTGAAAGTCTGTGGATACGCTACTGATGAAAACTATGCGCAAAAATTGGTTGAGAAAATCAAAAAATATAATCTTGACAAATTTGATACATCTGAAGACCCATTCAAAATGTTGATCAGAAAGTGATATAGCCCGTGTAAAAAAACTACATAAAGGTGATATACGCTACGTTTAATTTCTACAAAATAGTATTCTTGTTGACAAAGAAGAAAACGGCTTCACAAAATCCCTAACTAATCATTGTCCCTTAACTCTACAGTCAAAAACTAGTGCTCTGTCAATTTAACCTTAACAAAACATTATGGCCATTTCTTCTGTGAGTCGAATCCAAAAAATATAAATAGCAACAATACTTTTTTTACAGAATTATTTCAAAACTGGGAACAACGCCAATATTATATCTAAACATGTCTACCTGGTTTGGATTCAACAGGCTAAGTTTACTTCTTAGCTGACTAATTCTATGATTTTCGTCGAATAAAAAGACGTTTATATATATACATTGGTCATTTACTAAACACTGTTTATTAAATTTGCGTTGTAATTTAAATTTACTTTTATATGGGTCTCACAGAAAGAAAAGAAAGAGAGAAAATAGAACTTAAAAATTTAATTCTGGATGCTGCGCGAAAAATTTTGTTGGCACAAGGTCAAGATGGTTTATCAATAAGAAAAATAGCAGATGAAGTTGAATATAGTCCGGCGACTATCTACCTCTATTTTCCAGATAAAGATGCTATTTTGCACGAATTGATGGAAATGGGTTTTGGTGTGATGAATGAATACATGATGCCATCATATGCAGAAAAAGATCCGATCAAAAGGATACATAGCATTGGCCATGCATATATCAAGTTTGGACTAGAAAATAAAGATTGGTACGAACTCATGTTCAACTCTGATAAGCCTATGAAACACATCGAAAAATGTTGTGAAGATTGGGACCAAGGTATGGCTATGTTTGCTTTTTTGACTCAAACATGTCAAGAAGCGATCAGTCAGTTGGAAATCAAGGATTTGGAATCAGATATTTTGGCTTTACATCTATGGAGTAGTGTTCACGGCTTAGTAAATTTATCCCTTACAGAAAGATTAGAAATAGTACAGAGAAATAATAGCTCTGAGTTGATAACCAAAACATTGGATGCAATCATCCTAACCGTATTTAGAAAATAATTTTTTTATATTAAAATAAACAGTGTTCATTAAACAAACACATAAAATATGTCCAGACATTATATAATATTATTACTCATCTTTGGAGTAAATATGGCAGTAGCCCAAGACTTTTTGCCCATAGTAAATATGGCTTGGGAAAACAACCACGAGCTGAAGGCTAAAAATTTTCAGCTCGAAAGCGCTACCAAGTCCTGGCTAGAAGCCAAGGCAATGTACGGGCCAGATGTAAAATTTGGAATCCAATATACCCTAGCCGCAGGTGGTAGAAGTATTGCTTTTCCTGTAGGAGATTTGCTCAATCCGGTGTACAGTACACTCAATCAGATTACTCAAAATAATAGCTTCCCACAGATATCCAATGTCAATGAGCAATTTTTGCCCAATAATTTTTATGATGCCAGATTTAGAGTGACCCAAGCTATCTACTATCCAGATTTGGCCATCAACAAAAAACTAAAAATGGAAATGTTGGAACAAAAAAATCTGGAAATCAAAGCTTTCAAGCGTTTGGTTAGCAAACAAACTATGCAAGCTTATATCCAATATGCCATGACTCAAAACGCCATAGATATATACCTATCAGCGGACACACTTCTTAATGAAGCCAAACGCACTACTCAAAGTATGATCAAAAATGGCAAAGCTTTACCAACGGCAATGTCGCGATTAGAAAATCAATCAGCAGAACTTTTATCTCAAAAAACCGAAGCCCTATCCAATCAAAAAAATGCTGAAAATACACTCAGATTTGTTTTAGGTATAAATGAAACAGGTAGTATTCCTAGCTTGGATGGATTTAATCGTATTCCTACTTTAGTCTTGGATAATATTGCGGACAGAGAAGAACTTTTACAACTTAAACAAGCTACCATAATGCAATCTCTGGCAGTTCAAAGAGAAGAAAAACATTACTTACCCAAAATAGGTGCACAATTGGATGCAGGAAGTCAGGATTTTGATTTTGGATGGGAGCCTTATGCTTTACTCGGAATCAATGTGGATATGAACATATATGATAGTAAAAAGCATCACCATAGAAAACAAGCCGCTAAAGCTGAAATTATGGCCACTGAAGCCATGTATTTACAAGCCGAAAACCAAATAAAACTTCAACAAAATGTAGCCAAAGAAAATCTCAATACTGCGATCAAACAAGCCAATATCTTTGAAACCAGAATCAAGGCAACACAGAAAATTTATGATGAAGTATTTGCCAAATACAAAGAAGGAACCGCCGGATACATAGAGTTGGTAGATGCACAAACCCAATATACTCAAATAAAAATGCAACATCTTTTAGCTAAAAATAATGCCTGGATCAAGTGGGCAGAATATATTTATGCAACAGCCATTTTTCCTATTCAATAATTAAATTCAAACCTATCACCATGAAAATATTAAATATCTCAATAGCTATTTTAGGTCTTTGTTTCTTTGCTTGTAAACAAGATCAAAATGAACCATCTCCAACACCCAAAAAGGCTTCAAACTTTGTAAAGATACAAAATATAGATACCATCACTGAGTCTGATATCATCGAAGTACTAGGTATCGTGATGAGTGAAGCAGAAGGTAGGCCTTCATTCAAAACTGGTGGTGTCATCAAGAAAACTTATATAAAAGAAGGAGATATCGTCTCCAAAGGCCAACTATTGGCCACTCTGGAAATGCAAGAAATCAATGCTCAAGTGCAACAAGCAGAAGAAGGACTACAAAAAGCAATTCGCGATAAAAATAGAGTGGGCAATCTTTATAAAGATAGTGTTGCTACATTAGAGCAGTATCAAAATGTATCTACGGCTTATGAAGTAGCCAAAAGAACTTCAGAAATTGCTAATTTCAACAAACAATACTCTGAAGTTAGAGCTCCGATCTCAGGAAAAATAATCAAACAAATCATGTATAGCGGTGAGATTACTGGTCCAGGCAATCCCATTTATGCTATACTTGGAATAGGGAAAAGTGACTGGGTCGTACAAGCAGGTCTTACAGATAGAGATTGGGCTAGAGTACAGAAAAATGATAAAGTCAATATTAAATTGGACGCATATCCTGGTCAAAATTTTGCAGGAATGGTTTCCAAAAAATCGTCTGTTGGTGGCAGTGCAAGTGGTACTTTTGATGTAGAAATCAAATTCGTAAGCCAACCTGCAAATCTAGCTGCCGGATTGATCACAAATCTGTCCATCACATCAGGAAAGAAGGAAAATTTTATGGTCATACCTATCGAAGCCTTGATAAAATCTAATGGTCAATCTGCATACGTTTTTACTGCCGAAAATGGTAAAGCCAAGCAAACCAAAATTACAATAGCTAAATTATTAGGTGATAAAGTGGCAGTATCTTCAGGTCTTGATGGCGTCACCAACGTGATCACCACTGGAGCTATGTATTTAGAAGAAGGAGATCCAGTAGAGTATTAATTTGAACAACCGAATTATTTGAACAACAGAATTATTTGAATGATTCGAACAACCGAATGTCGAACAAAGAGTACATCAGATGGAAATCACAAAATCACTAAATCACAAGATCACCAAATAAAAAAAACATGGGTTTTAATAAATTTTTTGTAAAAAATTGGCAGTTTACTTTGGTCATTTTTACGGCCGTTATGGTATTGGGTATTAATGCACTTTTTAATATGCCTAGAGCCGAAGATCCTCCTTTTGGTGCACCGATATTTTCTATTGTAATAGTGTATCCGGGTACCAATCCTGCAGATATGGAAAAACTCGTAGCAGACCCGATAGAAGAAGAGTTGTATCAATTGGCCGACATTAAAAAAATCAACACCACAATTAATGACGGTCTTGTAGTCATGCTAGCTGAGTTTAATTTCGGAGTCGATGTAGAATCCAAAAACAATGATGTCATCAGAGAAATCAATAAAATACGACCCGAATTACCAGAAGGTATCATTCGTTTTGATATCAAAAAGGCTGCATCGAGTGACGTCGTCATATTACAATCTGCCTTAGTTTCTGATACTGCCTCTATGGAGCTGATGAAAGATCTTGCACAAAATCTCGAAAAAGATATAGAACGTATTAAGGACATCAAATGGGCAGAAATTCAAGCTTCACCAGAAAAGGAGATACACCTAGACTTGGATTTAGATAGAATGGCAGCAATGAAATTAGGCTTAAATCAAGTCATAGGGCTGATCCAAGCTAACAATATCAACATACCTGGTGGTGACATTGATCTAGGTCAAAAAAAGTATAACATCAAAACCACCTCTGAATACAAGACCATTGATGACATTAAATCTACTATCGTACAAGTTACTCCTCAGGGTAAGACAGTCACTTTGGGCCAGATAGCAACCATTTACTATACCGAAGAGACAACTGACCATATCGCTAGGCACAATAGCCGCCGAGCCATTTGGATAAACTCAGCTATGAAGGACAAAAAAAACATTATTTCTGTTCGCAAAGAGTTAGAAACAGTTCTTTCTGCATTCAAAGAGAAATTGCCAAAAGGAATCACTTTAGAAAACGCTTTTGATCAGGAAAAAGGAGTAAGATACCGATTGTCCGGCCTTGGAAGAGATTTTGCCATAGCCATATTCTTGGTATTATTGACCTTGCTGCCATTGGGTACAAGAGCATCTATTGTGGTGATGATTTCTATTCCATTGTCATTGAGCATTGGTCTGTTTATGTTGGATTTACTAGGATATACGCTCAATCAATTGAGTATAGTAGGTATGGTAGTTGCCTTGGGATTGCTAGTAGATGATAGTATCGTAGTGGTAGAAAACATAGAGCGATATATGCGCAAAGGCATCTCTGCGCGTGAAGCCGCTGTTTCTGCTACCAATCACATTATGGTAGCGATTTTGGGTTGTACTGCTACCTTGATTTTGGCTTTTTTACCATTGGCCAATCTTCCTGAAGGCTCAGGTGATTTTATACGACCCTTGCCCATGGCTGTCATGCTGACGGTAATCGCATCACTTTTTGTATCTGTTACGATCATTCCATTTTTATCATCCATCTTACTCAAATCCCACGAAAATGCTGCCAGTGGTGATGGAAATTTTTTCTTTAATGCATTAAAAAAATATGTAAATAATCCTTATCAAAGACTATTGGAATGGTGTATGTCTCATAAACTGGTTACCTTAGTCTTTGCAGCTGCTATTTTTATGATGTCGTTATTACTGATACCTGTATTGGGTTTTAGCTTATTTCCAGAATCAGAAAAACCCATTATCACTATCGATATCGAAACCGAACCAGGATCTAATCTTACCCACACAGACAAAGTTGTCCGTAAGGTAGAGCAAAAGCTTTTGACATTTACAGAAATAGATCACATCAGTGCCAATGCTGGCAAGGGTAACCCAAGAATATACTACAATGAGTTTCAACGACAAAACTCTGCCAATTTCGGTCAAATCATTGTCTATCTCAACGAAAAAACTAAAGTGCCGGATATTATCAGATTTGCAGACAAAGCCAGAAGTGCTCTTGCCAGTTTTCCAGGTGTAAAGATCGAAGTCAAAAGGTTTCAGCAAGGTCCACCAATATCCGCTCCTATCGAAATGAGGATCATGGGCAATAATCTGGATACTTTAGACATCCTAAGTACTAAAGTGGAGAAGCTAATGAAAGAAAAGTCAGGATCCATGTATGTGCGCAACGACTTAAAATATGTAAAATCAGATATCGTTGTAGATGTAGATAGAGAGAAAGCAGGCCTTTACGGAATCAGTAGTGCAGAGATAGCTAAGACTGTAAGGCTTGCCATAGTAGGACTGCAGATAGGTGAAATCAGCAATTCCGAAGGCGATGAATTCAAAATGAAAATTTCTCTATCCCAAAATACTGAAAATGCCCTTCAAATGTTTGATAAGGTTTTTGTCACATCTATGAGCGGTTCACTTATACCTTTAAAAAGCATGGCATCAATTTCTTTAAGACCATCAGCATCTATCATCAGACATTTCAATAAAGAAAGATATGCACTGGTCAGTTGTTTTGTGCAAAATGGGGTTAATGTAAGCAAGCTTACAGACGAGATATTAGATGATATTAATAATGAGGTGACCATGTCTGAAGGTTATAGAGTGGTCGCTGCTGGAGAGCGTGAATCACAACAAGAGTCTTTCGGAGGCCTAGGTACCATCATTATTCTTACTGTATTTGGTTTACTGGCCATACTAATACTGGAGTTCCGTACCTTCAAGTCGACTATTATAGTCTTAAGTGTGATTCCTATGGGTATCATCGGGGCATTAGTAGCTTTGTACATAGCAGGTGAGTCTATGTCATTTGTAGCCACAGTAGGTATTATAGCATTGGTAGGTATCGAAATCAAAAACTCCATTCTTATGGTAGATTATACTAATGGTCTCCGCGAACAGGGTATGAACCTTTACGAAGCTGTAATGGATGGTGCCGAAACTAGATTTTTACCTATTTTACTGACTTCAATGACAGCTATAGGTGGCTTGACACCTTTAGTTCTCGAAAGCTCACCTCTTATCAGCCCATTAGCCATAGTTTTGATAGGTGGATTGATCAGTAGTACTCTGTTGAGTCGATTGGTGACACCTGTATTGTATTATTTGATACCGCCTGAGATAAAGATGTAACTTAGATTTTAAAATCAATAATTATTTGGAATTTTTTATTACATCAAATTTAAATATTTACATTTACGTCATGCTTATTTTAAAAAATTAAACATAGCTTAAATCAACAAAGAGATGAGAATTATAATCTTATTTACATTATTATTGACTCAAATGGTACTCCATGGTCAGATCACATTTTGTGGTAGTACCACCTACCCTTCACTTACTTTTTCTGAAACTGCCAGGGAAAAATCAGAAAACGACCTGGCAATAGCCAAAGCAAACTATGAAACCGATGTCAAAAATGCTGACGCCATCATATGGTATGGCAGGAGATTGGCTTACCTCGGCAGGTATGATGAAGCCATTGAGATATTTACCAAAGGAATTTTGCTGCATCCATACGATGCCCGCATGTTCAGACACAGAGGTCACAGATACCTGACCACAAGGTGCGTGGACAAAGCTATTGCGGATTTCATCAAAGCTACCTACCTGATAAAAAATCAAAAAGACGAAGTCGAACCGGATGGTATACCCAATGCCAAAAATATACCTACCAGCACCCTACAATCCAATATATGGTACCATCTTGGGTTAGCATACTATCTCAAAAAAGATTTTAAAAATGCCGAAAAAGCGTACAGGGAATGCCTTAAAGTATCAAAAAATCCGGATATGTACGTTGCCACAGCCAACTGGTACTTTATCACCCTCAGGGAACTTAAAAAAGAAAAAACAGCTGCAAATCTTCTGGCAACTATACACAAAAATATGGAACTAATAGAAAATGAAGGATACCTCCAGATTTTATTGCTGTACAAAGGTGGCCAGAATGCCGATGACATGTTGCAAAATCTGATAAAGGACAACAACACACTTACTAATGCCACTGCTGGTTTTGGCCTGGGGAATTACTACAGACTTAAAGGAGATAAGGCTAAAGCTAAAGAAATATTTGAGCAGGTAATTCGTGGCAGTCAATGGGGAAGTTTTGCCTATATGGCTGCGGAAATATGGGCGCATTGATTTAAAAAGAAAAAGATTTATGCCAAAAAGAAAATTGATTTCGAATATTTATTATCATAACTAACTAATTTACAATACATTATGATATAGATTTTTCGCAGAATATTTTCTGTTCACTATAATTTAGATAAAGACAGTTTATGAATAGACGTAATGAAAGTCTTGACGCCCTCAGAGGAATAGCCATCCTGGGTATGGTATTGAGTGGTAGCATAGCCTACAGCGATGTGATGCCTGGCTGGATGTTTCACGCACAGGTGCCTCCACCATCGTTTAAGTTTGACCCTTTAATCCCTGGAATTACCTGGGTAGATTTGGTTTTTCCATTTTTTCTGTTTTCTATGGGTGCAGCTATGCCCCTGGCACTCAACAAGTATATTCAGCAAAATTCAGGACCAATTCCTGTGATAAAATTGGCATTCAGAAGATTTATACTGCTTACTTTTTTTGCATTGTTTTCTCATCAGATGAAGGCGTGGGTACTGGCTGAAAATCCCGGAATGACTGAACATCTCATGTCGATGGTATCATTTGGTCTTTTGTTCGCTGTTTTTTATGAATCAAAAAACCATCAGAAAATCCGTCTTTTTATCATGTCTATGGCCTTAGTAGCTTCGGTAGCTATGATGGTAATCTGGCATCAAAATTACAGGGGATTTGACCTTTACAAAAGTGATATCATCATCATGCTACTCGGCAATATGGCGCTTTTTGGAACTTTGATTTATTATTTTACTCATGACAAACCATTGCTCAGGTTGGCCATTTTGCCATTGATTTTTGCAGTGTTTGTGGCAGCCAAGGAACCTGCATCAGGTTGGGCAAAAGAGTTGTTTAACTTCAATAACATAGCAGGATATAAATTTGATTGGATGTACAGATTTTATTTTTTAAAATATCTCTTTATAGTTATCCCGGGGACATTTGCGGGAGAGTGGATGATACGTTACAGATCAGCTCAGATGGTACTTTCGGGTCAACATAAAATATTTGTAACCTGGATTTCTTTATTGCTGATCGTGTGTAATTTGATAGGATTGTACACCAGACTACTCGAAATGAATGTTTTGATTTCAGTGATTCTTTGTGGTATTGCTCTTTTTGCCGTACATAAAGAAAATATCACAGGTAGCACGAAGTGGTTTGTGCAGGCTGGAAGCTATGCTTTGATCCTTGGCCTTTTTCTCGAAGCGTATGAAGGGGGCATCAAAAAAGATGTGTCCACATACAGTTATTATTTTGTGACTACAGGATTATCATTTTTCTGTTTGATTTTTTTCAATCAGTTATCTGACACAAAAATATGGAAAAATCCCATTCACTTCCTGGCACTTACCGGTAAAAATCCCATGGTCGCTTACGTAGCGGGAAATCTGTTACTGCTACCAATCTTGAGCATCACCGGTTTAAAAACCTACTGGGAGATGTTAAATCAAAACTTTTTGGCCGGTACTTTTAAAGGCATACTATTTACAGGAATTGTTGCGCTCATTACGATATTTACTGTGAAGAGGAAGTGGTTTTGGAAGACTTGATGGGTGACATCAGACGATAAAGTATTTCTCACTATAAAAAATTAAATTATGCGCTATCAAAAATATTGTGTTTTCATATGCTGTTGGTTTCAGCTTTTTGTTGCTTCAGCACAGTCTGAAGAATATCTAAAAAAATATGAGATTTGGAAAAGCGAAAGAGTACAAGAATTGAAATCTGAGCAGGGGTATTTAAACCTTGCTGGATTGTTTTGGCTGAAGGAAGGAGAAAGTACTATTGGCAGCGATAAATCCAATAAAATTCATTTTGATACAGAAAATACAGCTGGTTCTCTTGTTAAAGTAACCTTAAAAAATGGAGAAGTCTGGTATGATCCTTTGGATAGTAAAGATGTATATATCTTAAACAAACCAGCTACCAAGACAAAGCTTTATCCGGTAAATGGATCTCCTATAGTAGTCACACACCATGAGCTCAGATGGTTTATCATTCAAAGGGGAGAAGATTTCGGTATCCGGTTAAAAGATTTTAAAGGCAAATATTTGCAAAATTTTAAAGGAATAGAATATTTTCCATTGAATCAAAATCTGATAGTGGAAGGCAGATTTGTGCCTACTCCTGGTAGAAAGATTGATATCAAGCTTGCTACAGGTCATCCATATGTACACAATTCACCAGGTAAAGTGATCTTTTTTATCGATGGCAAAGAAATGAGTTTAGATGCAACGGGAACATTGGAAAAATTATCCTTTGTATTCGGTGATGAGACTAATAGTGATGAGACCTATGGCGGTGGAAGATTTTTAGAAGCTGATGGCCCTGATACCAACAACAAAGTGATCATTGATTTTAACAGAGCATACAATCCTCCCTGCGCTTTTACGCCTTATGCTACCTGCCCGCTACCAACAAAAGAAAATAAACTGCTGGTATCCATCAGTGCAGGTGAAAAATTCACCGACCATGATGAGTGAATCGAAACCTTCCTTATCTGGATACTTAAGCCCATTTATTTTACAAATTGAGGTGAAAACCTGATGCGATATCTTGGCTTGAAAACATTACTCCTGTTTTTGAAAAAATAAGGATACATTCAACTTCTTTATTAAAACTATCATATTGAACTGCTTAAAAATTTGGTTACTCGTAGTTTATATAACCAAATTCACTATTTTTCTGCTTCAATTATCATACTTTTGATCAAAATCCAGCAAAGATGCCAATAAAGTATTTTTTAATTATCAGTCTGCTCCTGGGGCAGCGATTTTCTTAATTTAGCTCAGATATATTCCCAATCTTAATATTTTGATGCTTTAACATCATGGTACTTCATGATTTTAATCATTGCTCTTTTCACAAAAAAAAGTAACATTTGTATATTATTCAATTTAGAGTATGTTTAAATTTTTATTGCCTTAAAATCAATGTGTTATAAATCTGACTTCAATCGCCTTATTTAGCTTGTTAAATTAGTTGATTTTTTTTTGCCAGAACCTTAATCTATTGATTTACAACTAAGAAGTTTTTTAAATATACTCTTAAACCTATTATTGAAAAAATACTTCATTATGGAATTTAAAAAACAAATATTTTGAAAACAAACTTTACACATCAGAGATCTTGGGTTGCTAATTCAGGTGCTTTATTGATTATTTGCCCATTGATCATCATCATTTTTTTAAACGGGTGTAGTATCACTAGTATGTTAGTTGGGAGTAAAATGAAAACAAGAGGAGATATTCTGGTTTCTGGTGGAGAAATTCATAAAATAGGCAGGGATAAAAAAGTAATGATAATATTAAAAACTGCAGATACTTTACAGGGTGTTTTTAAAGGTACCGACCTTGTTCCACTTGATGAATACACAGCACTTTATCTGGAGAAATGTTCAAAGTTATTGCTTGATTTCGACATGCCTTATCCTGGAGAAGATATCAGCTTTAAAATTATTAAAAGTAACACAGCTATTCAGAGTAAAAATATAACTTACTCTTACATTTTTGAAGGTTTTGACCAGAATAAGGCAATATTGAAAGATAATAAAAATAATATAAAAATGTGCCTATTGAATAACATAGACTCTCCAAATACAAGTTTTAGCAAGATTAATGATTTGATCGTATCCGGAGAAATTCCTACAAGGACAATTTTAATCATTGAAACGCTACAAGGGTTGCAAAAGATAAATACATTTGACATTCAGTATATCAAATTTCAAGATCCAAAAAACTATTCACAAAGGGGATTACTTATCGGACTGGGTGTAGACCTTTATTTAATTTGGTTAATATATACGTCGTTATCACAATTGACTTTGTAAAGGCATGAAAAAAATCGCAGGAAGTTAAATGAAATGAAAAATCGATGGGGCAGTATAATTATTGATAAATCGATATCAAACAAGAAGATATATGATTTTATTGGCTTCCCATCATACATCTACACACTATTGTGCTAAAAAATTTGAAAAAGTTCAACTTCTTTTTTAAAGCTATTATACTATACTGACCTGCTAAAAATTTAGGTTACTGGCAATTTAAATAACCAAATTCGCTTCTTTTCTGCTTCAATTATCATACTTTTGATCAAAATCCAACAAAGGATGCCAATAAAGTATTTTTTAATTATAACCCTGCTCCTGGGGCAGCGATTTTCTTCAGCTCAGATAAACAAAGACCCGTCATCATCAGCTGGAAAAAGGGCGAAAGACCTTCTGACACGAATGACCCCTGAAGAAAAATTCAGGCAATTGTTTATGATACCGGGTGATATTACGGGGATGGAAGATAAATACAAAGCCGGAATTTTTGGATTCCAGGTGAATACTGCCGGCAAAAGTGGTGATGCGGCACAACAGATTCTCCAATACGATCCGGGTGCCAATGCGTATGAAACAGCGGTGAAAATCAACCAGCTTCAACGGTTTTTTCTTGAGAAAAGCCGACTTGGAATACCACTTATTCCTTTTGATGAAGCATTGCACGGGTTGGTACGCGATGGAGCTACAGCATTTCCACAATCTATTGCACTGGCAGCCACCTGGAATAAAAAACTGGTCCATCAAATAGCTGATGCCATAGCTCAGGAATGCAAAACGAGAGGAATACGGCAGATATTATCACCCGTGGTCAATATCGCTTCGGATGTGAGATGGGGCCGCACAGAAGAGACCTATGGTGAAGATCCGTATCTGGCATCAGAAATGGGAGTGGCGTTTGTATCGGCATTTGAAAAAAAAGGAATCATAACGACTCCCAAACATTTTGTAGCCAATGTAGGTGACGGTGGTCGCGATTCTTATCCTATCCACTGGAATGACAGGCTCATGCGTGAAATTTATCTTCCGCCGTTTGAGGCATGTTTTAAGCGCGGAGGCTCAAGATCTGTGATGACTTCTTACAATTCTTATGATGGCAGTCCTTGTACAGCTCATGATGCTTTGCTCAATCAACTATTGAAAAAAGAATGGGGTTTTGACGGTTTTGTGATCTCTGATGCAGGTGCTACGGGCGGTGCCAATGTACTTCATTTTACGGCCAAAAACTATGCTGACGCCACCACACAATCTATCACCAATGGACTGGATGTCATTTTTCAGACAAGTATCGACCACGAATCTCTTTTTTCTACTCCTTTTCTCAACGGTGATGTAAAAAATAGTGTGGTTGATTCAGCAGTATTTCGTGTGCTTAAGAAAAAATTTGAATTGGGACTTTTTGAAAATCCTTATTCCGATCCCGATGAAGCTAAAAAATGGAATGGTCATACTGACCATCGTACACTTGCCAAAAAAGCGGCTTTGGAGTCCATGGTATTGCTCAAAAATAATAAAAAAATCCTGCCTTTGTCCAAAAACGTCCGATCGATAGCTGTCATTGGTCCCGATGCTGATGAAGCCAGACTGGGTGGTTACAGCGGTCCGGGAAATAATAAAGTTTCCCTACTGACAGGCATAAAAAACAAAGCCGGAAATAATATCAAAGTCAATTACAGTTACGGTTGTAAACGAACTTCTGAAAAATATGAAGTAGTACCGGGTAAGTACCTTTCAAATAATAAAGAGGTGAATAAACTTGTCGGACTGTATGCAGAATATTTCAATAATGTCACTTTCAGCGGAAAACCGGTATTTACTCGGATAGATGAAAAAGTAAACTTCCAATGGACCCTTTTTTCGCCCGATCCGGAAAAGCTCTCTTATGATTTTTATTCTGTAAAATGGTCTGGAAAAATCAAATCTCCAACCACCGGCAGATACAAAATAGGCATCGATGGCAATGACGGTTATCGATTATATCTCAACGGAAAACTACTTATCGACAATATAATCAAGAGAAGCAGAGAAGTAAAAGTAGCTGAATTTGACTTTATAGCCGGAAGAGAGTATGACATCAGGATAGAATATGCAGAGCCTGTGGGCAATGCATGGTTCAAACTGATATGGAATGTCGGAGTGAAAGACTCAGACAGTAAGCAAATAGAAGATGCTGTAAAATTGGCATCAAAAAGCGATCTCGCCATCATATCAGTGGGCATCGAAGAAGGAGAGTTTCAGGACAGGGCGTCACTGCGTCTGCCCGGAAGACAGGAAGAACTCATCCAGAGAATTGCTGCCACAGGTAAGCCGATAATTGTCCTCCTTACCGGAGGATCAGCTATCACTATGAGCAATTGGATGGATAAGGCTGACGCTATAATACAAAACTGGTACGCCGGTGAAGATGGTGGAAGTGCCATTGCCGATGTGCTGTTTGGTGATTATAATCCTGCCGGAAGGTTGCCGATCACTTTTCCGGTCTTTGAAGGTCAACTACCTTTGGTTTATAATCACAAACCTACAGGCAGAGGAGACGACTATATCAATCTCACAGGTCAGCCACTCTTTCCGTTTGGTTATGGCTTGAGTTACACTACATTTGACTACAGTGATATGAAGTTGAGCAAATCTGTCATTAAGGAAGATGAAACTGTAACCGTCAGTTGTAAGATAACCAATACTGGAAACTTAGCAGGAGATGAAGTTGTCCAGTTGTACATCAGGGACGAACTGGCTTCTCTTGCAAGACCTGTGATGGAGTTAAAATCATTTGAAAGAATCCACCTTAAACCAGGAGAATCCAAAACGGTATCATTTGAAATTACCCCTGAAGCCCTACAGATGTACGACATTAATATGAAAAAAGTGGTAGAACCGGGAGATTTTCGTATCATGATAGGGGCATCATCAAAAGATATCAGGCTGAGAGGAATATTGAAGGTAGAGTAATTTAAAAATAATGAATTATTCAATTGTATTTTTCGCTTTAATCCAAGATAACGGTTTGGCACTGGCGACGGACGACCGATAGGGAGTCTGTAGTCCAGTGCATTGTTATGTAGGGTGATTTATTCATTCAGATTCTTTTCGATATCCATTTTTTGATGTAATATTCTATCTATGTAAATTGTTGATCCTTTTACTTTGTATATTATCATATGAGATTTCACATTAGTTCTTCTGTGTCCTTTTTTCATTTCGTCGATAGGTTTCCCGATATCTGAGTTTTCACAAATTTTATCTATTGCCGAAAATATCTCATTGTAATATTTGTTCGCTTGTTCTTTAGACCACTGTTCAACCGTATATTCCCATAGATTATCTAAATCTTCTAATGCAAATTCGCTTATTTCAAACTTAAGCTTCATTTTTTGTAACTTTGATTAAGTTTTTCTAAGTGTTTTACTGGGTCAAAATTTTTCACATAACCACTTTTTTCTCCCGCTTCGATTGCTTCCCTAAGAATCTTAATTTTCTGTTCCCTTTCATCTACAAGTCTTAGTCCTTCTCTAATAACTTCACTTGCAGAAGAATACCGACCAGATTCTATGCTTTTTTCAATGATTTGTTCAAAATGTTCCCCTAAGGTTACTGATGTGTTCTTTGACATTTCTACATTTTTTCACAAAGATACCAATATTTGGTATAGTTGTCAAGTGTTTTTTGGGATATTCCTCATCCTACATAACGGATAGGCTTTGCGTCGGATGAAGCGATAGCGAATCTGTCGTCAAAGCCGTTGTTATCTCGGGGTTATTCAATTATTATGTTTATTCGTTTGCCAAGTCCAAATTCAAAAAGTCTAAAAAGTGTCGATATTTGAATGTCAGTCTTTCCATTTTCAACTCTGGATATATAACTCTTTTTCGCTCCAATTTTATCAGCCAATTCTTCTTGTGTTAAATTTGCTTCAAGGCGTTCTTCTTTTAAAAGTTCACCTATTACAAATGACTTTGCTTTGGATTCAAATTCCGTTCTCTTCTCAGAGCCAATTTGTCCGTATTGCCTTGTTAAATGTTCTTCGAATGTTGTAATCTGTTTGCTATTTTTCATTAAAATATTGTTTTTTAATTGTAATTGCTTTGTTTATTTCTTTTGTTGGTGTCTTTTGTGTTTTCTTTGTAAATCCATTCATTATAACTACAATTTTATCTTCATCAAAACAAAAAAATATTCTGTATATATTTGATCCTTGTTTAACTCTTAAATAAAACAAATTCTTTTCTTGTGTTGAGCCTATATGTTTGCTAGGAACTTGTTTGACATATTGTAACAGGAAAAGACCAAAATCCATCTTCTCTTTTACTTTCTGTTCCTGATTCTCGTAAAAATCAAAGAAGTAAGTTTTAAAGAAGATCAATTTTCGAATTTGTTCCATGATCCAAGGTTAACTAATTGTGGAACATTTTCAAATTTTTGTAATCTTTTTTAATCCGAGATAACGGTTTGGCTACCTGACGGCTCGTCCCGATAGGGCGAGATGTCCGTGGTAGCCTGTGTTATGGCTTCGTGATTCTTGCTTTTTTATCTGCTTCTTCTAGTTCCTTCATTATGTCACGATCTTTTACGAACTCTTTTGCCCATTGCAGTTTCTCAACGAAGAGTTGTTTGCCTTTTAATTCTTCTGTAAGGTTTTTATCAACCTTTCCCATTATTTTTACTTTTTTTTGGACTTTCTTTTAACATGATTTTACTTTTTAGCTATAAAAAATGCTCTATAATCTTTCCCTTTTATGAAACGTTCAATTTCGCCATCTAGTTCGCCATAAAGTATAAATTCTTGATCTATAAAGTCAAAAAACATTGTCAAATACCTTCTATAGAGCCTTGTCCTTGAATGAGTACTACCTTGGGCCAATACAACAGTACCAGAATATGTGGCAAAAAAATCGAAAATTGTTGAAGCAACCGTTGCCAATACCTTTTCCGTATCTTTATTATCGGTAATTATTAGATCGTCGATTGTTCCTAATGCTCCATTTCTATCACCAAAGGCAAGGTTGTATAATGGTCCTTCAACATGTTGATAGATTACAAGTTTTTGAATATAGCCTTTAGGTCCAACACTTGTAAAGCTAAAAGTTAGAACATCATCAGTAACTAAAGTATCGTATCTCTCTAAATTCATTTCTTCAAAACCTTAAGTACGTTGGATTCAAAATATCAAAAGTGAAGATTTATTGGGATTATATCAAATCCTACGTACTAAAATCTCTGGTCTCCAACCACAAAGATAAGGATTCCGTATGGAAGTTCAGACAGATTTATGGTGTTTTGTCCTTCAGAGATATCCTGGTTTTTGAGTACTTTACCATAAACATCCATGATTTGCACGGATGTTGGTTGTGTAGTCGTGATGGTTACTTCTGATGATGCAGGATTTGGATAAATACTGGTTTCTCCATTGCCATTATATCTTACGCTTACTATATCGCTATAGCTGTACTTACCATTATAGTCCACTTGTTTAATTCGATAGTAGTTAATGCCGATGGATGGAGATGTGTGGATGTATTCATAGTGTTTGGTCCTGTTGCTGGTGCCATCACCTGGAATTCCAAATGTTGAGGTTTGTACTTTTGCCCCACTTTTGGCAACCGATGTTAGTGGCTGGTGTTCTTTTGGTCATCGTCAAAATCTTTCTTTTGAGGCATCTAAGTTCCAAATCTTACCTTCAAGCTCATACTCTCCAAAAATTCGTTTTGCATCTTCAATTGTCCATTTTGTCCAATTTGGGTTTAAATGATTTCCGTACCATTTTTTTGAAAACGCCCAAATTTTCTCAATGGGCTGAATGTCACCCTTTGAAATGTTGTCGTATTGTCCAACTGTCAATTTGTTCTTCATTTTCAAATATCAACATATTGCTACAAGTGTAAATTACGTTGTCCCAAGCATTCTTCATTGGTATTGGAAAATGAATGAAATAATTCTTTTCTTGAATTTCTCCATTCACAATATTGATTTCAATTTGTTTTGTTTCTGCTCCGATTGTTGTCGTTATTTTCACGTCTTGGTTGAGCAATGCCGCAACACCTAATGAACACCAAGCACAATTTCCCCACCATTGCATATTTTTTGTCTGCACATAAAAATTTGTCGGTGCTAATGAAAAAGGATGTATTACCCATATTTTGGGTTCGTTTGGGTGCAATACTACACCGTGATAGTCTTGCAGTTCGTATAATCCATTAATTACTTGTTCCTTGTCTGCTTGCAAAGTTTCAGTAAGGTCTGCAACTGTTGGTGCAAAACCGTTGTCAATAATTCCTTTGATTATATGATAATGAAGATTTGAATTTGTTACCATTATTTTATCTTATAGATTGTTTCGTTACACTTGCCACTAACACAAAGGAAAGTTGATGAAAGCCTTACTACCAAAGCCGGAATTGGCAAATATTTCTAAAGGCTTCATCAACTTTACAAGTTTCATCCCGTAGGAATTCTTTCCAACGGGATAAACGAAGCCGGTGCAGGGAATAAGGGTAACGCTTTCAATTGAATTGGCTCTCAATGGTGTCTTTCGGCTTAATTTAATGTCAAATATAGGCAGGATATTTTATTTCATGTTGATTTTAAAAAGATTTGACATCTTATCTTTAATTTGCTACTGTAAAGAACTGGTTTTGCTGGTGGGTAATCATATTTTTCTTTATCGAATGTGGTATTCTGTTGTTTTTTTTTTCATCTCGGTATTCAAATATAACAAAAAGTTCAAAAGAATTCCTTCAGCCCCGCTTTTGGCAATACCTTGTTAGCGGCTGGTGTTTACTTCGTCTTGTTCTTGATAGTTGTCAATTTGGTTTAGCAACTCCATAGATTGAAGAATAGGCTGCCATTCTTTACCTCTAAAAATCCACTGAAACCATTTTTTGTTTCGGTTTTCATATTTGATATTGAAAAATAACCACAAAGCAACCAGGGCGAATGATAAGGTAATCATTCCTTGCATTATCCATAACATCCAATTTTCGGCTACAAACATTTTAGCATTCCAATAAAAAGTAGTCCATAATGGAAGTTGTAAAAAAAGCAGTCGGGTTACATTTAGAGTAGATATTTTAAGTTTTGATATTTTTTCCTGAATAGTCAGTACAGGCTCACTAAAATCTATGCTGTTTATAAGGGCCAATTGATAGACATAAACACCTATGGCAATAGCAGTAAGCAATACTTGTATTGTTGCAGAAAGCAAGAAAAACAGGTTTGTTTCGCCTAAATGATGACTTAGTTCAGCTTTTAAAAGTTCTTGAATGCCATCTTTGTAAAGACCATTCATAACATTGTCAAAATCATTAAGAGACTTGACATCCTGAAGAAATTCAGAGAGATTAAGATTAAATTTGTTACTTTGCATAACTATTAAATTTGTTAGGTTAAAAAATGTGTCTGTACTTGGTCGCACAAACATATTAAAAAATTTTCCATCTGTGGGGGGTACCCCCCACAGATGGAAGCCTAACTCCTTGATACTAGTTTACACAATCTTTCTTACACTCCCAATGATACCTACAATAAGCGTCATAATTTTTATTGGTTTCATTGAAGCAAGAACATTTTGGGATTTCAACCTCGTTATTTCTTCAGTATTTATTTTGTTTACTTTGAGACTACTTTCCAATTTTTCATTAGTTGATTGCCAAAGTAATTTTAATTCTTTTTCGTTCATTGTTTTATGAATTGAATTGTGAAAATTTCTTTTTATGTTTCTCCTTGATACGTCCCAATTTTGTTCCTACATTGCTTACAGTTAACCCCATTATCTCCGATATTTCAGAGTGGCTTTTATCTTCTAAGTACAGAAACATTAGGGCTTTGTCAAGTTCGTTGAGTTCAGAAATGAACTTCTCTAAAAGGCTTAACTGTTCTTGCTTCTCAGTACTTTCTTCCTCTCTGATTGATGTAAGTTCCTCAACCAATGGAATATTTATATGCTGTCTTGTTACACTTTTTCTATAAAATGAAATAGAAACATTTAAACAAATACGATACAACCAAGTCGTGATAGCAAAAGTGTCATTGTACTTAGGCAACGATTTCCAAACTTGTATCATCATTTCCTGTAAAAGGTCTTGCCGTTCATCATCATTTCGGCAATAGGCTTTGGCAATCTTAAACAAAACGCCCTTGTGTTGTTCAATGATTTGATGAAACTTATTTTTTGTTCATGGTTACTTATCATAGTGCCGTAAACCATTTATTTATGAACTCAAATGCTTGTGAGTTATGCCTAATACCGGTGTGCGTAACGTTCTCTATGATTTGTACTTCGGCTTTACTGTACTCTGTTACAGCATTTTTCATTGCTCCCGCACTGAAAGCCTCGTCTTTTCTGCCAATCAAAACTAACATTGGAACATTTATCGATTTTAAACCCTGCTTGTAGTTGTCTGGTGACATACTCATATTTGCTCTATATGTGTACTTTCTTAATGGCATATTTTCAGGCAAATTAAAAAACAATACAGGCAAACTGTCGTGGGAATGATTACCAATTTCATTGAACATTTTTAATCCAATTATTCTCGTAAAGTGAATTTTCATAAAAGGTTCCGACTCACTTGTTTCCGTTGGTGGTGTTTGCGGAATAGCGGGTGAATTGTGCCCCAAAAGTGGTGCAAACAATAAATATCCGTCAACTTTTGTTTTATTATTCTGCAGTGCATAATTCAAGGCAACGCCACCACCCATAGAATGTCCTGCAATGATGATTTTCCCATTGGGTTTCTCTTTACGGATTTCTTTAATAATGTCTGCCAAATCATCAACATACTGATTTATGTAGTCTACATCTCCTGCCTTGCCTTCTGACTTTCCGTGTCCCCTTAAATCAATTGCAAAAACCTCCGCTTGTGTTGCCTCTTGCAACAATCCTGCTGTCTTATTATACAAATATGCAGTACTTGCCACACCGTGAATAAGAACAATTGTATTTTCTGATTTTTTTAGGCAATAGATAAGCAAATATTTTCCTTTTGTCCCTAACGGTGAAGTAGTAGTCGTTGGATTTATAAACCTGTTCAAAGCCCATCTCTTTTATGGTCTCTGGGTCAATTTTCGATTGCTGGGAAGGCTTAAAAGAAGGCTCAGGCATATTGATAAGTTTGGTTGCCTCTATAACCAAACTATCTTTATTTCCCTTGAAATATTCGTGCAGGATGCTTTGTCCCGAAGCGGTTGTAACAAATAGAAAAAGTGTTACGATTGAAATAATTTTTGTCATTCTCATTTTGCGAATTATTAAAAGTGAAACTTGATTTACCTAATTATTCGCAACGACTGTCAAAAAATCACAGTCAGGGTCAAAATATTTTTTATTTTCACTGTGTAAGGTGTCTTTTTACGCTTGCCACTAACGTCCAGCACTGGCGACGGACGACCGATAGGGAGTCTGTACGTCCAGTGCATTGTTACTGGTCGTTTTTATTGTTTTTCAAAGGTAACTCTTTTGACCATTCCACAAATCAAAATTCTAAAATCTTTTTATCTCCTGCGTCCCGCTTAGTAATCTTTAAATCTCATAATCTTCATCCCGTTTTGATCTCTTCTAATGACCAGTAACGGTTGGCTTGCTGCCGTGCCGCCGTGCGTTGGCTTTGCGGGTTGGCTGTTCGGCGGCATGGACAGCAAGCCTTTGTTCTCTGCTGTCTTCTTTTTAGATTTTATATGTCAATCCCATTCTTATCATTTCGCTATATGCTTCATTTGTTCCACCATCAAACCCAGATTTATAGTTTATCAGTCCCTTCGAATATCCTATGTATCCTCCTATTTTATTTTTTTGGATTCCGATTTGAATTCGGGGACGAAAATCGAATTCAATAGTTTTTCTCTCTCTGCTGGTTTCGTATTCTCGTAATTCAGATTGTGCAGTACCTCTTTCGTTTCCGTTGATACAATATCCCAAATCAAATCCACAATCAAAAAATAAAACCATCGATGACTTTTTAAATTGATAACCAAAACTTGGAAAAGCATTAACAAAACTTGAATTCAAATTCGTTTTACCACTTGCCGATACAGTTTCATTGATATTATCACTATGTTGCCATACTGAATTTATATCGATTCGGCTTCTCAAAATTTCATACCCTAAATCAATCCCAAATCTTAAATTTGATTTGGTAATTCTTCTAATATTTGCCGATATGCCATAGGAAAATCCATATTTGCTTCCATAGGGATTATTAGTATAACCATCTTCCTTGTCAAGGTTGTAATTTATTTGTTCAGATTTTTCTGCTGATTCACCTGTATATCTAAAAAAACCTGAATTCAGATTGATTCCAAATTCTGTTGATTGCCCAATAGCATTCAAGCTCAGGACAACAAGAAACATTGCGATAATTTCTTTTTTCATGTTCTTTTTTTTTTGGTTGCAGAGAACGCCTAGCACTGGCGACGGACGACCGGTAGGGAGTCTGTACGTCCAGTGCATTGTTACTGGTCGTTTTTATTGTTTTTCAAAGGTAACTCTTTTGACCAACCCACAAATCAAAATTCTAAAATCTTTTTATCTCCTGCGTCCCGCTTGGCAATCTTTAAATCTCTTAATCTTCATCCCGTTTTGATCTCTTCTAATGACCAGTAACGTTTTGGCTACCTGACGTGACGACGATAGGAGTCATGTACATGGTAGCCTGTGTTATGGCTTCGTGATTCTTGCTTTTTTATCTGCTTCTTCTAGTTCCTTCATTATGTCACGATCTTTTACGAACTCTTTTGCCCATTGCAGTTTCTCAACGAAGAGTTGTTTGCCTTTTAATTCTTCTGTAAGGTTTTTATCAACCTTTCCCATTATTTTTACTTTTTTTGGACTTTCTTTTAACATGATTTTACTTTTTAGCTATAAAAAATGCTCTATAATCTTTCCCTTTTATGAAACGTTCAATTTCGCCATCTAGTTCGCCATAAAGTATAAATTCTTGATCTATAAAGTCAAAAAACATTGTCAAATACCTTCTATAGAGCCTTGTCCTTGAATGAGTACTACCTTGGGCCAATACAACAGTACCAGAATATGTGGCAAAAAAATCGAAAATTGTTGAAGCAACCGTTGCCAATACCTTTTCCGTATCTTTATTATCGGTAATTATTAGATCGTCGATTGTTCCTAATGCTCCATTTCTATCACCAAAGGCAAGGTTGTATAATGGTCCTTCAACATGTTGATAGATTACAAGTTTTTGAATATAGCCTTTAGGTCCAACACTTGTAAAGCTAAAAGTTAGAACATCATCAGTAACTAAAGTATTGTATCTCTCTAAATTCATTTCTTCAAAACCTTATATCTATGGTCTCCGACCACAAAGATAAGGATTCCGGATGGAAGTTCAGACAGATTTATGGTGTTTTGTCCTTCGGAGATGTCTTGTTGTTTGTATAGTTTGCCGTACACATCCATGATTTGAAGTGTTGTTGTTTCAGATGTAGTGATGGTTACTTCTGATGTGGCGGGATTTGGGTAGATGTTTATGTTGCTGTCTTCATCATATCTCACACTGGCTATATCGCTGTAGCTGTACTTACCATCAAAGTCCACTTGTTTGATGCGGTAGTAGTTCATCCCGAAGGATGGCGATGTGTGGATGTACTCATAATGTTTTGTTGCGTTGTAGGTGCCATCGCCTGGTATATCTCCGATGGGTGAGAAATTGCTACCATTTGGACTATGCTCGATGATGTATTTTTCGTTGTTGATTTGGGTGGCTACAGACCAAGTGATTTGGGTTGTTTCGTTTTTAATAATGGCAGATGTTGGTGAGTGCCAAATTACAGGCATTGCAGCCACACAAATATCAAAATTTACAGCACCACTGGCAGCGCATCCGTTTTGATTACCTACCCAACTAATATTTCCCTGCCCAGTTGATATTGGTTTAATTTTTACTTCATCTCCTGGGATAAAAATTCCGCTTGGAAATGGGACTCCATTTTTAAATATCTCTATTAAAGCCCCAGCTACCGCAAAATACGAACCACTATTTGGGACTATAAAAACAACACTATCAATACCCAAACGAGCACCAGTAGGCGTACCAGCAACACACTCGAATTTAAAAGCTGCGCTTATTGCATTATTAAGACATTGAGAATTTACATTTTCTGAGAAGGAAATCAAAAAAATCAATAAAAAATAAACTTAAACATACCGTAAAACTTTTGATGGTTAAAAAATCGTCAAAAGTTACCGCTCATTATTGGATTGGGAGACCACTTATTCACCAATGTGTTGAAAATCTTGATGTACTAGGTGATTTTCTTTACGAAGGTTGGTCGGTTGGTCGTTTCTTACTTTCATGAGCCATAACGTTTTGCAGCTACACGCAGGCAGGGATTTTTAGCACTAAACTTCCTACGAAGAACTGAACTTTAAATTTAGCACTTTCCTGTCATACGAAGCACGAAACCCCTGCTTGCTTGTAGGTGCTGTTATAGCCAGTGGTTCTTGTCGTCTGTCCTTGTAAACCATTGTGATTGTTGAGATTCAGTGTCAGTGTCATTGTCTGTTGGGTTGTGCGTTGCGTTTTTTATTTTTTTGAAGGGTCGGTAAATTTTTTAAAACAATTTTGTCTTGCGTTGGCTTTGCAAGCTCTTTGACAAAGCTTTGGTCTGCGTGTTGGCTTTGTGGGGCTTTGGCAATGTGCTTGCAAATTGGGTAGCAATTAATAATTTAATGTCAGTCCAACTCCAAATCCCATATCGCTATCGTAGTGTGTTCTAATCCCCATATTTCTATTTATGATATAACGCAAGTCAACCATAAATTCTTTGTCTGTATTTACCATAAAACCAGCTCTTATTCTTTTCGTAATCGGTATATCTTCTCGCATTAAAGAAAGTCGAACAATTCCATCGTGATACACTTCTGCCTGAAAATTCACCAACATTGGAAGCGTGTACATAAACCCTAAACTTACAGCAGTTCTGTTGTCTTTTTTATTTACTTGTCCGAATAAATTTTCTTCTTGTTCATCAATTCCCATTTTTCTGTAACGCCAATCAAAACCAATAAACGGCATCAGCCATTGCATTTTTCCAATGTATCGTCCTATATGTGTTTCGGTTTCATAGCCGTGCATATCATTGTAGCCTAAACGCCATTCTGAACCTATGCTCCAACGAGTGTTTTGTAACATTGCCATTCCATCGTTTCCGTTGGTAGCAAAATCGTTGTCTGCCATAAAATGAAATTTACGGTCGTCTGCAAATAGTTTACGTTGAGCCAATTTAGGATTTGTTATTAAAGGATTTGGAGCTTGATTTTCATAAGTAAATACTCTGCCCATACCACTCATCATATGGTAGAGAATATGACAGTGAAAAAACCAATCGCCTTCTACATTGGCGTTAAATTCCAATGTATCGGTTTCCATTGGCATAATGTCCACAACATTTTTAAGGGTGCATTGGCGCCTTGACCATTGAGTAAACGAAAATCGTGTCCGTGCAAGTGCATTGGATGTCGCATCATAGAGTTGTTATATAAAACGATACGAACATTTTCACCTTTTTTGATTAGAATTTTATCAGTTTCAGATATTACTCTATTATCTAAACTCCAAACATAGCGGTTCATATTTCCTGTTAGTGTAAATTTTAACTCTTTTACGGGTGCATCTTTTGGAAGTGAAGTATTGTTGGGTGATTTCAACATTGCATAGTTTAACGTAACAATATCTGCCAAAGCATTGGCGTTGTATCGGTTTGGGTCGTTATCACTTTGTTTTGGTTTGCTGTCTCCAGTAATTTCCGGATACATTACCACATTCATATCCATTTGATTTAGGCTCATATTCATTCCCATATCGTCCAAATCGCCATTCATTTTCATCATATCATTCATCATCTTCATTCCTTCAAAATACTTCAATCTTGGTTGTGATGATTTCAGTTGTTTTATGCCGTTGCCAATGTATAATGATGCAGAATTGGTTCTGTCTTCGGTGGTTGCCAAAAATTCAAAAGCCGTATTTTCGGCAGGAATAGTTACAATAATATCGTAGGTTTCAGAAACAGCAATAATCAATCTATCTACTTCAACAGGCTCTACATCGTTGCCATCATTAGCAACTACGGTAATTTTTCCACCTGCATAAGTAAGCCAAAAGTAAGATGAAGCACCACCATTTGAAATTCTTAAACGCACTTTGTCGCCTGCCTTTAATTCCTTTCCGTCAATTATTGAAAGGTCGGTAATGGATTTGCCATTCATCAATATTTTTTCGTAATACACATCGCTTACATCCATTGCCAACATTCGTTTCCATTCGTTTTTGAGTTTAGTTTTGAAATGCCCAGCTTTAATGGCTTCTGCATAACTTTGAACGGCATTTTTTTTCAATGCTGGGTAATCGTTGGCATTATGCAACATTCTGTGAATGTTTTCAGGTTTTAAGTCTGTCCATTCGCTTAATACAATGGGAACGGTAGGTAAATCATCAATTCCCTTTCGAAATGTTTTGTCATCAGATTTTTTGAGCATTATAAAATTGCCATACATTCCTATTTGTTCTTGCAAACCCGAATGACTGTGATACCAATGTGTGCCATTTTGAATAATTGGAAAACGGTAAACGTGTGTAGTATTTGGCTTGATTGGCATTTGCGTCAAATTAGGAACGCCATCTTCTTTGTTGGGTAAAAATAAGCCGTGCCAATGCAAAGATGTTTCTTCTTTAAGCAAATTATGAACGTAAATTTCTGCTGTGTCGCCTTCTGTAAAGACGAGCGTTGGCATAGGGATTTGTCCGTTTACGGCTATGGCTCTTTTGAATTTCCCAGTAAAGTTTACCAAAGTGTCTTTTACATAAAGGTCGTAACGAACTGTTTTTTGAGCGGATATATTATTACTGACCAATAGTAAAAATACTATCGGCAGCAATTTTTTTGAAAGAATATTTTGTAGAACCATTTTAAGATTTTCATTTGTTGAGTTTAAGAAATGGCGTAACCGTTTTCGATTACGCCAAATTGGAGTTTATTTAATGGTTTCTACTGTTTTGCCACAAGTAAGCATTTGCGAACCGTAGTATGGATTTTTTACTGCGTTTTCTTTGCTCAACCAATTTGCTCCTTTACCATCGTTATACATTGGGCAATTTTGATAGTATATAGAATAATCCTGTTTACTGACTTTGAGCAAAGCATAAAAGTTTGCTGACAAATCCATAAAAACGACACGCTGTTTTTCTATAATTGTAGTAGCTGCAATTTTTTCGGTATTTGATTTTAAACTACTCATCACTTTCATCCAAACAGTGTGTTCTTCTGATGAGAGTTTTTCCATTTTAACCGAATTGATATTTGCAAGTACGTCTTTAGCTAATGTTGAAACTAATTTACCGTCTGATTTTACCAAAGCATCTTTTAAAGCAAAGTAACTTTCGAAAATCGTTTTCAGTTGATTTACTTCTTGCTTCGTTTCAACTACGTTTTCTTGATTGTGCATTGAGTGGTCTTCAATAACTGCGGTTGAAACAATTGCCGTTTTGTTTACCCTTTCGTATTGGCAACATCCAGCAAGTTTACTATACACATCATCTGGAGCGAGGAATTTGTCGCTATCATAACCAGCCAATGCAATACGTTTCAAAATTTCATCTTGATTTGTTTTGGTGCTGTCGTATGTGATTGTTGCCATTTTAGTGTCTTTGTTCCAGTCCACATTAGCAATCTTCTTTACACTTCCTGCTGTTTCAATGGTCTTTTCACACATTTCACAGTTACCATAAATTTTTACACTCTCAGTTTTAGTATTTTTAATTTGAGCATTACAAGAGGAAAATGAAAATAGCAATATAGTTGCTGCTGATATTTTTGAAATTAAGTTCATATCTGTTATTTTTTATTGGGTTAATAATTCAATTTTGAATCCTGCTTCCTTTACTTTTTGCATTACTTCTTCTTCGGTAATTCCTTCGGAATGCACAGAAAGAATTTTGTCTTTGCTTGCGGTGTCCACATCCCAATGACAGATGCCTTCACCTTCATTGAGGAATGGAGTAACTTTAGCCACACATCCACCGCAGTTGATGTTGGTTTTGAATTTTAATGTTTTATCGTTCGTTTTCATTTTAATGTTTGTTTAAAATATATACTGCAAATTTCGCAAGCATTCAGTCTAAATCCATTGCTGTATTTTTGAATTGATTTGTAACATTTACGTCTGATTATTTTTTATACTTCAACCACAAACTATTGCTTACTACACTTACACTGCTCAATGCCATTGCTGCACCTGCAATCATCGGGTTAAGTAAGAAACCGTTAATCGGGTATAAAATACCTGCTGCAATAGGAATACCAATCAAATTGTAAATAAATGCCCAAAACAGGTTTTGTTTAATGGTGCGAACTGTTGATTTTGATAAATGAATTGCTTCGGGGATTTTTGTAAGGTCTGATGAAATGATAGTCATTTTAGCTACATCCATTGCAATGTCGCTTCCTTTGCCCATTGCTATACTCACGTCTGCTTGTGCCAATGCTGTGCTGTCATTGATACCATCGCCAACCATCGCTACAACCTTTCCTTGTTGCTGCAATTGTTTAACGAATGCGGCTTTATGTTCAGGCAGTACTTCTGCTTTGTAATGTTTGATTCCAACTTTTTCTGAAACAGCTTTGGCTGTCATTTCATTGTCGCCTGTGAGCATATAAACTTCAATGCCTGATAGCTGTAATTCTTCAATTGCCTTTTTTAGAAGTTGCTTTAATCTGGTCAGCTATTGCTAATATGGCTATTGTTTTTTTTTCGTATTGGCAAACCAAATTACTGTTTTGGCTTCATTGCCCCATTGATTGGCTTTTTGAGCAACCGCATTTTCAATCAAAATTTCATTTTCTTGTATCAGTCTTTTGTTTCCAATGAAATAAGTTATACCGTCAATCTCAGCTTTTGCTCCTTTTCCTGTGATACTTTCAAATTGAGTTATTGAAACGGTATTCTGATTTTTTAAATGAGAAACAACCGCATCTGCCAATGGGTGTTCAGATTGTTTTTCAATGCTGAATAGTATTTGTTTTAATATCGGGGTTTCTTCAGTCCAAAAATCATTCGTTACAACAGGTTTACCTTCTGTGATGGTTCCTGTTTTATCGAGTATTACAGCATTTACCTTTTTTGCTAACTCAAGACTTTCTGCATCTTTAATTAAGATTCCTTTTTCAGCTCCTTTGCCCACACCAACCATAATTGCAGTCGGAGTAGCTAAACCTAAAGCACAAGGACAGGCAATAACCAATACGGTAATAAGAGCTAACAATCCCTGAGTAAAGCCATTGTCTCCGCCAAAGATGTTCCATACTATAAATGAAGCAACGGCAATTACAATTACAATGGGCACGAAAATTCCTGCAATTTTATCCACCAATTTTTGGACAGGAGCTTTACTGCCTTGTGCGTCTTGCACCATTTTGATAATGTGTGCAAGCATAGTTTCACTGCCTACTTTATCGGCTTTAAATTGGAAGCTACCTTTTTGATTAATAGTTCCCGCAAATACTTTGTCGTTTTCATTTTTCAACACAGGAACAGGCTCACCGCTCAACATACTTTCGTCTACAAAAGAGCTTCCGTTAATTACTATTCCATCTACCGCAATTTGCTCGCCTGGTTTTACCACAATTGTATTACCTATTTCAACTTGCTCAATGGGGATTTCCATTTGATAACCACCATCCTGTACAATCGTTACTGTTTTTGGCTGTAAACCCATCAATTTCTTTATTGCAGATGAAGTATTTCCTTTGGCTTTTTCTTCCAATAGTTTACCCAATAATATAAAGCCAATGATAACAGAAGCAGCTTCAAAATAAACGTGAGCGTGTAATCCCCTTTCGTGCCAAAATTCAGGAAACAGTGTGTTGAAAACACTGAAAATGTAAGCAACACCTGTGCTTAATGCCACCAAAGTATCCATATTGGCAGATCGATGTTTGGCTTGTTTCCAAGCATTGATGTAAAAATCTCTCCCTAACCAAAATAAAACTGGGGTACTTAAAAACCACATTATTTCATTCGCAAAGGGCATATTCATAAAGAACATTCCGATTACTACTACAGGAATGGATAGTATCAACGCCCAATAGGTTTTCTTTTGAGAGTTTTAAAGTTTTCTTTCTGAATATGCTCAATGGTCTCATCACCAGAAGGACTTTCATCAATTAACAAATCGTAACCAATACTTTGAACAACTTTTCTCAAATGCTCTACTTGTATCAAACTCGGTATAAATTCTACTGAGACCTTTGCATTTGCATAATTCACGCTTGCATTCACAACTCCTGCCTGAGATTTAAGCATACTCTCCACACTAATCGCACAAGAAGCACACGTCATTTGTAATACAGGGAATGATTTCTTTACGGTAGTTACTCCATAACCCAAATCTCGAATAGTTTTTACAGCTTCTGAAACTGTTTCCCGATTTTGAGTTTCAATGATTGCTTCCTTATTGTTGAGTTCCACTCGGTGTGATTCAACACCATTAAGTTTTGCCAATCCATTGTCCACAATTAAAGCACAGTGTTCACTTTCAACGCCTTCAAGTGGTATCCTAAATTCATTATTATTTGTTGCCATACCTTTTTATTTAATTACAAGGCAAAGGTGGCAACATTACATTTCTTACCCGTTACCTGATTTTGGATTGTATTTGTAACATTTACACTTCGTCTAGTGGTTTGCGCTTTATTTCCTTGATATTCTTAAAGTGAGTAGGGGTAAGTCCTGTAACTTTTTTAAACTGATTGCTCAAATATCCAACACTCGAATAATTCATTTGATAAGCAATTTCGCTTAATGATAATTCGTCATAAACCAAAAGTTCTTTCACCTTCTCAATTTTTTGAGCAATGAAATATTTTTCTATAGTCGTTCCTTCAACTTCGGAAAACAGATTT